>NZ_WVTE01000001.1:0-24725 GCF_009939605.1 Rhodococcus sp. YH1
CGGACTCGACGTCGCGTGGCGCATCGCCGCGACGGGTGTGTTCGCCGTCGCGGCGATCACGGACCGCATCGACGGACAGCTCGCCCGCAAGTACGGACTCGTGACCGATTTCGGCAAGCTCGCCGATCCGATCGCCGACAAGGCGCTCATCGGCGCCGCCCTCGTGGGCCTGTCGCTGCTCGGTGACCTGTCGTGGTGGGTGACCGGCATCATCGCGGCCCGCGAGCTCGGCGTCACGGCGCTGCGCTTCTTCGTGCTGCGGCACGCGGTGATCCCCGCCAGCCGCGGCGGGAAGGCCAAGACCCTGGTCCAGACGCTCGCGATCGTTCTGTACCTGCTGCCGCTGCCGGAGGCGGCGATGCCCTTCGCCGTCGCGCTCATGGGACTTGCGGTGATCCTGACGGTGGGCACCGGCATCGACTACGTGGTCCAGGCGGCGCGACTGCGCGCCGGGGTGCACCGCGTCGAGCAACAGCACGGGGAGTGAGGCGGTGCCCGACCCGCTCGTTCCCGGCACCGCGGCCGCGGAGCTGGTCGCGACCCTGGCCGCGCGGCGGCAGACGGTGGCCACGGCCGAATCACTCACGGCCGGGCTGATTGCGGCGACGATCGCCGGGGTACCCGGCGCCAGCGTGGTGCTGCGCGGGGGGCTGATCGTCTACGCCACCGACCTCAAGTCCACCCTGGGCGGCGTGGACCCGGAACGGCTCGCGGCGGACGGGCCGGTCTCCGAGTCCACCGCCGCGGCCCTGGCCGAGGGCGCAGCGACTCGCTGCGGAGCGACGTGGGGCGTGGGCATCACCGGCGTGGCCGGACCGGACCCGCAGGACGGGCACCCGCCGGGCACGCTGTATCTCGGGATCGCCGGGCCGGGCGGCACGGTGGTCATCCGCCCGCCGGTGCGCGGGGACCGGTGGGACATCCGGGCCGGGGCTGCCCGTGCCGCCGTGTCGGGCCTACTCACCCGCGTGCGCGGCGCCGCGGGGATGTAGTGTCTTGACACCGCGGTACCGGTGGCAGCCGGACCCGTGCGGAGCCGCGCCCGGCAGGGTTTTCGTGCCCGGGCGGGGAGCCGGGAACCCGGCGACGTGCGTCGTGCGTTGACGGGTTGAGCGACGACGGACGAAGGAGGATGGGATGGCGCTGTTGTTGCGTGAGGCAATCGGTGACAGTCTTCGGCGCACCCGCGTTTCGCAGAGCCGCACCCTGCGTGAGGTCTCCAGCAGCGCCCGGGTCAGCCTCGGCTACCTCTCCGAGATCGAACGCGGGCGCAAGGAGGCGTCGAGCGAACTGCTCGCCGCGATCTGCGACGCCCTCGACGTCCCCTTGTCCGACGTGCTCTTCGACGTCAGCGAGTCGCTTGCCGATGCGGTTCCCGCCCGCGGCCGGACCCCGGTCGGGGCGGCGGCGGGTCTCGGGGCCGAGCCGAAGTCCCGGGACTCGGACGCCCGCGCCGCCGAGCACGCGGCGCTCGTGGCGCAGGACACGCGTGTGGTGATCCCGCCGCCGGCGGCACGCGCGCTGGCCGCCGCATAACATGGAGGACGGACCGCGCCGGCCTGGCCGGACGCGGCCGAAAGCGACACAATTCGGGTCACCACCGGGGGGTGGCTCGGGACACACGGCGGCCGGGTACGCGGGGATCACACGGCCGACCGGAAACGGTGCGCGAGGGCCGCGCACCGGGTCGCGTTCGCCGCGGCGTACCAGATGGAGGCAGGATCACTCCCATGGCTAATCCGTTCGTCAAGGGTTGGAAGTACCTGATGGCGCTCTTCAACTCGAAGATCGATGAGAAGGCCGATCCGAAGGTCCAGATTCAGCAGGCGATCGAGGACGCGCAGCGCCAGCACCAGGCACTGTCCCAGCAGGCCGCGTCCGTCATCGGCAATCAGCGTCAGCTCGAGATGAAACTCAACCGTCAGCTCGACGAGGTCGAGAAGCTCAACGCGAGCGCGCGGCAGGCCGTGCTCATGGCGGATCAGGCCAACGCCGCCGGCGACACCGAGAAGGCCATCCAGTACACGAACGCCGCGGAGGCGTTCGCGGCCCAGCTGGTGACCGCCGAGCAGTCCGTCGAGGATCTGAAGGTGCTGCACGATCAGTCGCTGCAGGCCGCGGCGCAGGCGAAGAAGGCCGTCGAGCAGAACGCGATGGCTCTCCAGCAGAAGGTGGCCGAGCGCACCAAGCTGCTCAGCCAGCTCGAGCAGGCCAAGATGCAGGAGCGCGTGAGCGAGTCCCTGCGCTCGATGGACTCGACGCTCGCCGCGCCCGGCACCACGCCGAGTCTCGACGCGGTCCGCGAGAAGATCGAGCGTCGTTACGCCACCGCGCTCGGATCCGCCGAGCTCGCGCAGAACTCGGTGCACGGCCGGATGCTCGAGGTCCAGCAGGCCACCGTCCAGATGGCCGGCCACAGCCGTCTCGAGCAGATCCGGGCCTCCATGAAGGGCGAGGCGCTGCCCGGCGCGGCGGCACCCGCGACCCCCGCGGTCAACCCCACCAAGGAACCGCCGTCGGCGGCGGGAAGCGCCGGCTCGCAGTAGCGCCGGGCTCGATGGCAGACGGCAGAAACGCGGCAACGCAATGAACACACCCGCACGCGGCCGGACCGGACAGTTCCCCGGTCCGGCCGCGGCTGCGCTCCGGGACATGACCGGCAGCGTGGTCGAGGCGGCGCGCCGCTGGAACGACCCCGCGGCCCGGGTGCGCCGCAAGAAGCGCCGCGCCCGCCGGCGTGCCCGCCTGTTCGGCGCAGCCTCCGGAATGAGCGGTGTCGGCACCGCGACGCTGGTGGCCGCGTCGGCCCCCGACTGGACCATCGTCGCCACCGGCGGGACGACCGCCGCGCTCGTCGTGCCCGCCGTGCTGGCGGTGCGTACCTTCCGGCGCCTCGACGCCGTGCCGCTGCCGCCGCCGGCACCCGCCCGCCGGGCCCTGCCGCCGTCGGGTTCCGTCGCGCGGGCCCCGATGGCCCGGCTGGCGAGCGACGAACAGAGCCTCGCCCAGCTGCTGTCGGTGCTGGCTCGTTCGCGCACCGTCGCCGCCGACGACCTCGAGGAGATCGCCGCGGCCGCCCGGGAGGCCTCCGACGCGCTCGAGGCCGTCGCGGTGGATGTGGTCGCGCTCGAATCCGCCGCCCGGGACAGCGCCGCCGCCGGGGCGCACCTCGGGGCGGCCGTCGCGGCCGCCGGACAGCGACTCGACACGGGCGTCGACCAATTCGAGGAACTCGTCGCCGCCGCGGCCCGGCTCGCGGCGGCCCCCGACGGAACCCGTTCGATGGCCCTGCTCGACCGCCAGCGCGCCGAGCTGATCTCGGCCTCGGACCGGCTCGAGAGCTGGGCCCAGTCGTGGCGGGAGATCCGGCAGATCGAGGGCCGCTACCGGTACTGACGTCGTCCCGGTGGCTCAGTCGTCCAGGCCGCGGGCGACGAGGGCCTCGCCCATCGCCTCCGCGGTCAGCAACGCCCCCACGACGACGGGCACCGCCAGGGCCCGCAGCGAGAAGCCGAGCCCGCGGGCCTTGCGTGCCTCGGTCACCTGCGCGACGATCCCGCCGAGCATCGGGACGGCCCGGACGGTCATCACCAGCACGAGGCCGACCCGCTCCGGATCCACGCCGACCCGCCGGAACGGGCCCAGCCCCGCCACGATCGCATCGAGCATGTCGCTCACCCGGGTGGTCAGCGTCACCAGCGCGGCGAGGGCCACGGCAACCAGCAGCTGACCGGACACCACCACCGCCCGCTCCCAGCCGGCGAGCAGCACCTGGAACGCCGCGATCACCACGAGCATCCACAACAGCGGCCGGAGCTGTCGCAGCGCGGGCCGGGGCGGGATCCGCGCCAGCAGGTAGAGCCCGAGCACGACCGCCCCGGCCACCGGCACCTGCCACGGTTGCCGCATCCACACCGTGAGCGCGACGATGAGCACCGCGGTGACCAGCAGCTTCGGGCCCGCGGGCGCCCGGTGCAACGGCGACGCCGCGCGATGGTACAAGCCCAGGGTGCTCACGCGACCAGCCTGCGGTAGTAGTCGATCGCCGGGCCGGGTGTGTCGTCGGCGACGACGCGCCCACCGTCGACGACGAGCACCCGGTCGAAGCCGGTCAGCAGGTCCAGATGGTGGGTGACCACCACCAGTTGCTGTTCGAGGGCGGCGAAGGTCCGCGCGATCAGCCGGGCGTTGCGCAGATCCAGCAGCGTGGTGGGCTCGTCCGCCACCAGCACCTGCGGATCGGTGACCATGATCGCCGCGAGGGCCAGGAGCTGCTTCTGCCCGCCGGAGAGCAGGTGACTCGGGTGGTCGTGGTGCCCGGCCAGCCCGAAGTCGGCGAGCACCCGCCGTACCCGCTCCGCGCGCTCGGCCTTGCTCAGTCCGCTGCGGCGCAGGGAGAAGGCAACGTCTTCCGCGACCGTGGGCATCACGATCTGATGGTCGGGATCGGTGAAGACGAATCCGACGCGCCGGCGCACCTCGCGGGCCTTGCGGGCGGTGTCCAGGCCGTCCACCGTGACCGTGCCGGAGGTCGGGATCACCAGCCCGTTGATCATCCGGGCCAGGGTGGACTTGCCGCTGCCGTTGGCGCCGACGATCCCGACGCGGCGCTCGGTGAGGGTCACGTCGATGCCGTCGAGGACGGTGCGCTCACCGTAGGCGTGGCCCACCTGCCGGAAGCGGATCTCGCTCATGCGGTCGTGCCCGGCCCGGCGCTCAGCGCGCGGGGTCGGTGGCCGGGCGTGCCGGTGCGCTCGGGCTGAGCAGGGCCGGGTAGGCGCGGTGCACCTGGGCGGCGACGACCGCCGCGACGACGGCCTTGAGCAGGTCACCGGGCAGGAAGGTGGCGTTCGCGCTCAGCGCCGCCCACAGCGTGAGATCGGTGCGTGCGAGCATGCCGGCGATACCGAAGACGTAGAGCACGACGATGCCACCGAGGACGTTGACGGCGATGCCCGGCAGCACCCGGTAGCGGGGCAGCATGCGCGCCGAGAGCCAGCCGATCACCGCGACGGCGGGAAGCCAGCCGAGCAGGAAGCCGACCGTCGGGCCGGCCAGCGCCGTGAGGGTCGTGCGTCCCCCGGCGAGCACCGGCAGCGCCAGGCCCAGCACGATCACCGTGGCCACCGACAGCACGCCCTTGCGGACGCCGAGCAGCGCCCCGGCGAGCATCACGCCCAGCGTCTGCAGCGTGATCGGCACGCCCGACGAGCCGACGGTGATCTGCCCGGGCAGACCCAGAGCGATGATCAGGGCGGCGAACACGGCGATCTGCGCCAGGTCGCGGGCGGGCGTGCGGCGGGTCGAGGACACGATTCTCAGCCTTCTGACGAGGGGACCGAACCTGTCGAGGGTATGTCGCCGCGGCGTGCTCCTTCTCACCACCCCGCTCCGGGCCGGCCCCCGAACAGGGCCGCACCGGCCTCCGGGTAACCACCCATCTTTCCCTGATCTCTGCGTTGAGCTGGTGTTTTTCCGACCGTGGGGTGTCACGATCGACAACGAACGGCAACGACGCAAGGAGAAGACGATGTTCTGGAAGATCGTGGGTGTGGTGGCGCTGGTGTGGATCGCCCTCGTGGTGGTCGGGGCGCTCGCGGAGCACCTGTTCGGGATTCTCGTGGTGAGCGCGCTGATCTTCGGCGGCTACATGCTGTACAAGGCCGTGGCCGGCAGCAAGGACGACCACATCACCCACGTGTGATGTGGTCGCGGCGGCTCAGCGCCGCAGCAACTGTGCGAGTAGCCGGCGACCCTGCCCGAGCGACACGTCGGGCAGATACGCATGACCGACGGCGATGCCGATCGTGGGCAGGGCCGCGGCGTCCGGGAACACCAGGTACATGGGCCGGTGCTGCGGCTGGAACTTCGCCTTGAAGGCGAGCAGCGACCGGAAGCCGTAGACCGGCTCGAGGGTGCGGCCCAGCAGGTCGAGCAGCGCGTCGAGCGCGCCGCGGTCGAGGGCGCCGCGGTCGAGGGCGCCGGCCGACGGGTCGGCGCCGGCGAGCGGCGCGCCGGACAGGCTGAGGAACTCGAGGCCCTGTTCCTGCGCGGACATGGCGGCCGAGGCGATGAGGAACTCCATCGCGGGACGGAAGCCGTCGGAGCGGCGGCGCATGAAGTCGAGGGTCAGGCCGACCAGGGCGCCGTCCCGGTAGACCGGCATCCACGACGTCACGGCGTGCACGTGGTCGTCCGCGTCGATCGCCAGGAGCAGCCGCACCTCGGGGTCGCGCAGTTCCTCGAGCCCACCGAGGGTGAAGCCCATCTCGGGGAGGCCCTTGTCGGCGACCCATTCCTCGGAGATCTCGACGATCTGCTCCGTCATCGGCAACGGCGCCTCGGTGAACGTCGTCCACCGCGCCTCCACGCCGTCCTTGGCGGCGCGGTTGAGGGCGGTGCGGACGTCCTGGAACTTCTTGCCCTTGAACGCGAGGCCGGGAAGCGCGACGACCGTCTCCTCGGCCACCCGCAGACAGCTCCAGCCGTGGTCCCGGGCGATCGCGGCGGTGTCCTCCCCGACGGAGTAGAAGCACGGGGTCCAGCCGTTGCCGAGGCAGTACGCGGCGAACTCGTCGATCGCGTTCTCCAGGCCGGCCGGATCACCCACCGGGTCGCCCGTGGTCAGGGCGACACCCGAGTGCACGCGGTAGGCCACGGCGTGCCGGCCGTCCTCGCCGAACCAGTAGTGGTTGCCGGGCCACGTCGTCATCCACGACAGCGAGGTGCCGCCGGGGGAGTGCAGCAGTGCACGCACCCGGTGTTCGTCGCCGGGATCGTGCCCGAGAGCGGGGACCAGGAAGCTCCGGACCATCAACAGGCAGAACGCGGCCCACACCAGCACCCCCACCCACTCGAACAGCAGCGTGGCGGCCGGGGTCAGCGGCAGTACCGGCGGCTCGAACAGCTGCAGATACACGGGTGGGACGAGACGTCGCGGCGCGTCGCGCACCAGCGTGGCGCCGCCGGGGTCGCGGTCGAAGCCGTCGGCGAGCAGCGCCCCCACCACCACGTAGGTGACGAGCGCGGCACCCGCCGCGGCGGCGGTGCCCAGCCACACCCGCGGATACGTCCCGCGCGGGGCGCGCACCCCGAACAGCCGGCGGGTCATCAGCAGCAGCACGAGCACCGCGACGAGGGCCAGCAGCGGAGCGAGTTCCATGTACACCGAGCTGGTGCGGCGGGTGCCGTACAGCAGCGACCGGGTCTCCTCCTGCTCGGTGATCTGCACGACCGCGCTGACGGCGGCCACCGCGATCAGGGCGACGTGCCCCCACACCGAGAGCAGCCATGCGGCGCGGCGGCCCCGGCGCAGTCCCTCCGCTCCCACGAGCAGCACCGCCGACGGCATCAGGTTCATCACCAGCGGTCCGATCCCGGACAGGCGCAGCGCCTGCCGCCCCTTGCGGCACTCGTCGCGCAGGGCCGGGTCGGCGCAGATGTCGACCAGTTCCCGTGCGCTGTACGGGACCTGGTCGAACAGCTCCCGCAGCGCCGAGAGCGGCCCGATGGCGTGGGGGGAGAACGCCGCCAGGATCGGGCCGAGGACGCTGGCGGCGACCACCAGCGCCACGAGGGTGCGGCGCTCCCGCACGGTGCCGCCGAGCGCCGGGCCCCGGGCCGCGCGGCCGAACAGCACGGGTCCGAGGAACAGGCCTGCCAGCGCCGCGCAGAGCCGCACTACGTCCTGCAGGTGCCCCGCGAACAGGGCGCTCGTCACGAGGAACACCAGCACCAGGGTGCGGATGCGGCGCCGCCACAGCGTACCCATCGCCGCGGTGGCGGCGAGCAGGGTGCCGAGCACCCACGGCAGGGGATCCTCGGTCAGGTGCCCGTGCAGCTCGAAGCCCCACGAGTTCGGCACGGTCGACGCCAGCAGCGCCACCAGCAGGGCGAGCGCGGCACCCGCACCCTGCGAGAGCGCCGCGGCGAGTGCGAATCTGCGGCTGCCGAGGCGGTTCTCCACCGGCACCGCGACGGCGAGGATCGCCACGCTCGACAGGACGTACTCGCCGAGGCCGGACGCGAAGAGCCCGGACGTCCAGAGCACCCACGGATGCCCCTCGCCGAAGCTACGGGTGCCGAGGGAGACGTCGAGGGCCAGGTCGTGGGACGGCCCGCGCCACACGGCCCCGGTGGCGATCGCGAGCACCCACATCGCCGCGAGCAGGGTCAGAGCGACGGGGGCCCGGCGCAGCGCCGCGCCGCTGCGCGCGATCACGGGGCGACGAGGCCGAGTCGGCGGCTGAGCCACGGCAGCTCCTTCTCGAGTCCGGCGGACCACACCGCGAAGCTGTGCGCTCCCGGCAGTTCCGTGAGGTGGACGTCCATGCCGGCGGCCCGGGCCGCCGTCGTGAGTTGTTCGATTCCCGAACGGTATTCGCTGTCGTCGAGGCCCACGACGAACGCCCCTGCCGAGCCGGGGTAGCGGTTGCGGGCCAGCAGGTCGGCAGGGTTGTTCCGCGCGAACGCCTCCGTGTCGCCGCCGAACACCTCGCGGATCGTGCGGTCCCGATCGCCGAGGGTCGGCTCGGCCTGGCCGGAGAAGTCGAGGAACGTGGGGTACACCTCGGGGCGGGCGGTCGCGAGCTGCAACGCGCACGTGCCTCCGTACGAGAGCCCGCCGATCGCCCAGCCCGCGGGATCGTCGTCGACCTGCAGGTGCTCGCGGACCCAGGCGGGCACGTCGAGCGCCAGGTAGGTCGCGGCGTTGCCGAGGCGGGAATCGGCGCACAGCGGGTTGTCGAACTGGCCGCCGGTGCCGTCGGCGAGCACGACGACCGGTGCCAGCCCCTCGTGCCCGGCCGCGAACGCGTCCATGATCTGCGGCAGCCGGCCCCCGATCAGCCAGTCGTCGGTGCTGCCGGGCTGGCCGGCGAGCAGCACCAGCACCGGGAGTTCGGGGCGCGGGTCGGCGAAGTAGGCGGGTGGCAGGTAGATCCGCGCGTCGCGGGCGCGGAATCCCGACACTGCGCCGGGGATCGGGGTGGTCGTCACCGCGCCGGTCGCGGGCAGATCGGCCGGGGGCGACCAGGTCTCGGACAGCGGCCGCCGAGCGACCGTCGCCGTGGCCGGTGCCAGGGCCGCGTCGAGCGGCACGGTGCGGTAGTCGGTCATGCCGAGGGCGGAACGCACGGTGGGGTAGGCGTCGAACACCGCGTTGATCCGCCCCGCACCCGCCACCACCACCGCCAGTGCGGCGACGACGAGGCCGGCCGCGACGAGCGGACGCGCCCGGTCCCGGCGGCGGACGAGCCACCGGCCGGCCAGGAGCGCGACGGCGAGGACGGCGACGGCGGTCCACGCGTACACATCCCGAGGCAACCGATCCGGGAACGGTCGCCACACCTGCTCGACGAGCACGGCGGCGAGCACCACCAGCACCAGGGTCAGCGCGACGGCCGTCGGAATCCCCGTCAGGAGCCAGCGGCGGTGCCGTCGCGCGGCCAGGGCGGCCAGGCCGGCGACGGTGAGGACGGTGAACACCACGGCCGCCGCCGTCGTCGTCAACCGCATGTCGAGCGCTGCTTCGACGAGCCCGGACCACGACACGCCGTCCAGTATGCGCGAGGCCCCCACCCCCGCATCGTGATCGGCGATAGTGGACGAATGGAACCGGTACCGGAGGACTGGCAGCGGGCGCTCGTGATCGCCGCGCACCCCGACGACATCGAGTACGGCGCGGCGTCCGCGGTGGCGCGGTGGACCCGACAGGGCAAGGAGGTGCGCTACGTCCTGGCGACCAGCGGCGAGGCCGGCATCGCGGGCCTGCCGCCGGCCGCGTGCGGGCCGCTGCGCGAGCAGGAGGAGCGGGCATCCGCCCGGGTCGTCGGGGTCGAGGTGGTCGAGTTCCTCGGGCATCCCGACGGCCGCCTGGTGGCGGGGCCGGACCTGCGCCGCGATCTTGCGGCGGCGATCCGGCGGCACCGACCCGAGATGGTGGTGACCGGCAACTTCGGGCTCACGTGGTTCCCCGGCGTCCTCAACAGCGCCGACCACCGTGCCCTGGGGCTGAGCGTGCTCGACGCGGTCACCGACGCGGCGAACGAGTGGATCTTCCCGGACCTGGCCGAGCAGGGTCTGCCGCCGTGGCCGGGGGTGCGGTGGGTGGCGGTGAGCACCACGTCTCCCACTCACGGAGTGGACGTCACCGACGCCGTCGAGGACGGCGTCGCGTCCCTCGCCGAGCACCGCCGCTATCTCGAGGCACTCGCGCCCACCCCCGTGCTCGACCAGGCCCGGGCGCAGGTGGAGTCGGCCACGGCCGCTCTGCCCGGGTTCGCGGCGGAACGGGCCGCCGGGTTCGAGCTCTACACGTTCGGGGGCTGACCGCCGGGTACGAGGACGACTCCGGCACCGGGCACGGCCTCGACGTCCACGGGCAGCGGTCCGAGCGGTTCGCCGTCCGCGTAGGCGGAGATGCCGGGACACTCGAGCCGCACCCGCCGGGCGCGGTGCACGTTCACCTCGTCCAGGTCGACGTGGGTGCCGCGGTAGACGGTGGGGAACAGGCGCAGCAGGCGGGTCCGGTTGGCCGAGGTCACGATCACGACGTCGAGGAGGCCGTCGTCGAGACGCGCGTCCGGCGCGATGCGCATGCCGCCCCCGTAGGTGGAGGCATTGCCCATGGCCACCATCGTCGCCGCCACGTCGAGGTCGTCGCCGTCCAGCGTGATGCGATACGGCAGCAGGCGGAGATTCGCCAGTTCCGCGACCATCGCGACGTTGTAGCGCAACCGGCCGCGCGGCCGGCGCATCCGGTTGGCGCGGTCGGTGACCAGGGAGTCGAATCCGCTGGCGAGCACGGTGCCGAACCAGTGGTCCGGCCGCCCGGGCGCCCGGACCCTTCCGAGGTCGATCGTCCGCGTGGCCCCGTCGGCGATCACGTCGGCCGCCGCCACCGGATCCGACGGCACGTGCAGGACGCGGGCGAGGTCGTTGCCGGTCCCGGCCGGGACGATGCCGAGCGGAGTCCCGGTCTGCGCGAGCGCCTGCCAGGCGAGCCAGACGAGCCCGTCCCCGCCGACCGCGACGAGTGCCCCGGTTCCCTCGGCGACGGCGTGGCGCACCAGTTCGAGGGAGTGTTGCGGGGTGTCGCCGGCGATCTCGGTGACGCGCAGGCCCCGTTCGCGCAGCCGGGCCGTGGCGGACCTCGTCGCGCGCGCGGTGTGCGGGCCCGCGGCCGGGTTCGTCAGGACGGTGACGGATTCGATCACGGCAGCAGCTTTCCAGGGTTGAGGATGCCGAGCGGGTCGAGTGCGTCCTTGACCGCGCGGAGCAGGCCGGTGCCCAGAGTCCCGATCTCGTCGGCCATCCACGGCCGATGGTCGCGCCCGACCGCGTGGTGGTGGGTGACGGTGCCGCCGGCTGTCATGATCGCGTCCGTGGCGGCGCGCTTGGCCGCCGACCACTGCGTGAGGGGATCGTCCGTCTGCGCGCACACGACGGTGAAGTACAGGGACGCGCCGGTGGGGTAGGTGTGCGAGATGTGGCACAGCACCAGTGGCGGGGTGCCTTGTTCCTGCAGGGAGGCGGTGAGCGCATCGGTCACCGCCGTCCGCAGCCGCGCCAGATTGCTCCACGTGGTGGCGGTTTCGAGGGTCTCGGCGAGTGCCCCGACCCGCAGCAGGGCGTCGCGCAGGTGCGGCGCGTCGAACCGTCCGTGCTCCCAGGCGCGGGCCGGCTCTTCTCCGAGGTCGGTGCCGCCCAGGGTCGAGAGCAGGGCGTCGACCTCCGCGGCGCGGGCTCGTACGTGTTCGGCGGTGCCCTCGACGGTGGTCACGGCCAGGCATCCGGTGGGGGCGGTCGCACCGATGTGTTCGTGCAACGCGAGGTTCGTCGCGGTCTCGGTCTCGTCCGACAGGCGCAGCACGGTGGGGACGGCGCCGGTCTGCACGAGGGTGCGCAGGGCGTCCGCACCCGTGGCGAAGTCGGGAAACGACCAGGCGCGGTGGGCGGTCGCGGCGGGGATCGGGTGGATTCGCACGCCGACCTCGGTGACGATGCCGAACAGGCCCTCGGACCCGAGGAACAGTTGCCGCAGGTCCGGGCCCGCGGCCGAGGCCGGGGCGCGGCCCGCCCGGACGGTACCGCGCGGGGTGGCGACGACGAGGTGCTCGACCATCTCGTCGAACCGGCCGTGGCCCGCGGAGGCCTGGCCGGAGGATCGGGTGACGGCGAACCCGCCCACGGTCGCGTGGCGGAAGCTCTGCGGGAAGTGCCCGAGCGAGAAGCCGTGGGCACCGAGCAGCTCCTCGGCCTGCGGTCCGGTCGCGCCGGCCTGCAGCGTCGCCAGACCGGAGACCGGATCGAGATCGGTGAGCGCGTTCATCCGTTGCAGGTCCACTGCGACGACGGCCTCGAAGCCGTCGCGCACCGGATCCAGCCCGCCGACGACGCTGGTGCCGCCGCCGAACGGCACGACGGCGATCCCCTCGCCCGTGCAGTAGTCGAGTACGGCGAGCACCTCGTCGTGGCTGCCGGGCCGCAGCACCGCGTCGGGACCGTCCTGCGGGCCGGGGTTCTGCCGCCGCAGCAGGTCGAGGGTGCTCTTGCCGCCGGCGTGACGGAGCCGGGCCGCGTCGTCGTCGGCGACGTGTTCCGGACCGACGATGCGCCGCAGGCCCTGGTGGTGCCGGGTGTCCAGCCGGGACGGGGTGAGCCGCACGGCGGTCTCGGGCAGCGAACGGGCGCGCTCGGTGTCCACGCCGAGAGCTTGTCGAAGCAGTGTGCGGACGCCCTCGCCGAGTTCCTTCCGGCGGTCCGCCGTGCCCCACGCGTCCCACTCCATCTCGGCTGCGGCGGTGGGGTGTTGCGGTGTGAACCTCACAGTCATGCGTTACAGTGTTACATACAATGTTTATTCGTAACGATGAGACCCGGTCTTCCGGCCCGCCGGCGGCAACCGTCGAGAACCAGATCCTCGACGCCACCCGCTCGTGCCTGCTCGACTTCGGACTGCGGCGCACCACCCTCGCCGAGGTGGCGCGGCGCGCCGGTGTCAGCCGTCCCACGGTCTATCGCCGCTGGCCCGACACCCGTGCCCTGGTCGCGGACCTTCTCACCCGTGAGATCCGCGCCGTCCTGCCCGATCTCCGCGGAGAGGGGCCCGTCCGGCCGCGCGTCGTGCGGGCCGTCGTGACGGCCGTCGACGAGATCGGCACACATCCGCTGTTCGAGAAGATCCTGCGGTCGGACCCGGACCTGCTCATGACGTACATCGTGGACCGGCTCGGGACCAGCCAGCACGCAGTGCTCGAGGTGCTGACCGGGGCGCTCGTCCTCGGCCAGCGCGACGGCACCGTCCGCGCCGGCGACGTCCGCGCGCTCGCCGCGTTCGTGCTGCTCACCGCCCAGTCCGTGGTGCAGTCCGCCGGGATGGTCACCGAGGTGGTCGACCGGGCGGCCCTGCTGGCCGAGCTGGCGCACGCCGTCGACACCTATCTCGCCCCCTCCGGGGAGGATCGCCCGTGACCGGACCCGCCTCCAGTGCCCTCGACGCCGCCCGCCGCCGCCGGGAACTCGACGACCTCGCCGCCCGGCCCACCGTCGACGTGCTCGTCGTCGGCGGCGGTGTCACCGGCGCCGGCGCCGCGCTCGACGCCGCGTCGCGCGGCCTGAGCGTCGTCCTCGTCGAACGGCACGATCTCGCCTTCGGCACCAGCCGGTGGAGTTCGAAGCTCGTCCACGGCGGCCTGCGCTATCTCGCCACCGGGAACATCGGTATCGCCCGCGAAAGTGCCGTCGAGCGGGGAATTCTCATGACCCACACGGCGCCGCACCTGGTGCGCGCGATGCCGCAGCTGGTGCCGCTGCTGCCGTCGGTCGGCCGCGGCGAGGCCGCGCTCGTGCGCACCGGGTTCCTCGCCGGCGACGCCCTGCGGGTCTCCGCGCACACGCCGTCCGCGGTGCTGCCGCGCTCGCGCCGCATCGGCGCGGGGCGCGCCGCCGACCTGGTCCCCGCCGTCCGGCGCGACGGGCTGCGCGGGGGACTGCTCGCCTACGACGGCCAGCTCGTCGACGACGCCCGGCTCGTCGTCGCCCTCGCCCGCACCGCCGCCTCCTACGGCGCCCGCATCCTCACCCGCGTCGACGCCCACTCCGTCACGGCCGACGGCGCCGCCCTGCGCGACACCCTCACCGGCACCGAGGTGCGGGTGACGGCCCGCGCCGTGATCAACGCGGCGGGCGTGTGGGCGGGACAGGTGGATCCGTCGATCCGGCTGCGACCGAGCCGCGGCACCCACCTCGTGCTCGCCGCCGCCGCCCTCGGCAACCCCACGGCCGCGCTCACCGTGCCGATTCCCGGCGCCACCAACCGGTTCGTCTTCGCGCTGCCCGCCCAGCTGGGCCGCATCTATCTGGGACTGACCGACGAGGAGGCGCCCGGCGCGCTGCCCGACGTCCCGCAGGCCACCGACGGTGAGATCGACTTCCTCCTCGACACCGCCAACACGGCCCTCGCCGTGCCCCTGACCCGCAACGACGTCCTCGGCACCTTCGCGGGACTGCGGCCGCTGCTCGACTCCTCCGCGCCGGGTACCGACACCGGCGGCGGCACCGCGGACCTGTCGCGCCGGCACGCGGTCGTGCGCTCCGAGTCCGGTCCGATCGGCATCGTCGGCGGCAAGCTCACCACCTACCGGCGGATGGCGCAGGACGCCGTCGACGCGGCCGTCGAGACGGCCGGACTGCGTGTCGGGCCGTGCCGCACCCAGCGGCTCCCCCTCGTCGGCGCCGCGACTCCTGCCGTGCTGCGCACCGTCGCCGCCCCGGCGAACCTGGTGCGGCGCTACGGCACCGAGGCGGCCCTGCTCGCCGCGGACCCGCGCCGGCTGGAACCGATCGTCCCCGGGCTCGACGTCAGCCGCGCCGAACTGGAATTCGCCGTCACCCACGAGGGCGCCCTCGACGTCGACGACATCCTCGACCGCCGCACCCGGATCGGGCTCGTGCCCGGCGACCGGGCCCGGGCGCTCGACGCCGCCGGGGATGTGTCGGCCTGACCGCCGGAGCGTCCGTGCCCGGCACTCTTCACGTGCGCGATATTCTGAGACGGCTGTCGGGCGGGCGCCGCGACGGACTCGGGAGTGGACGACACCGTGGGAGAACTGCAGACCGGCTCCGTGTTCGCCGGGTACCGTATCGAACGCCGCCTCGGCACGGGAGGGATGGGCAGCGTCTACCTGGCGCGGCATCCGAACCTGCCGCGTTTCATCGCGCTGAAGCTGCTCGACCCGTCGGCGACCGCGAACCCGGGAAACCGCAGCCGGTTCCTCCGGGAGGCCGACCACGTCGCGCGGCTCGAACATCCCAACATCGTCACCGTGTACGACCGCGGCAATGTCGGCGACCAGTTGTGGATTGCGATGCAGTACGTGGACGGCACCGACGCGGTGGGTGCACTGCGCAGGGGACCGATGCCTCCGGGGCGCGCCGTGCACATCGTGTCCGAGACCGCCCGCGCGCTCGACTACGCGCATGCACACGGGATACTGCACCGCGACGTCAAGCCCGCGAACATCCTGCTCACGCCGAGCGGGGCGAGCGAACCCGAGCGCGTCCTGCTCGCGGACTTCGGGATCGCGAAGAGCCTCGACAGCACGGCGGTCACCGAGACCGGCATGCTCGTCGCCAGCCTGCAGTACGCGTCCCCCGAACAGATCGAGGGGCGGCCCCTCGGCCCCCGGACCGACGTCTACGCCCTCGGGTGCACGCTCTATCAGCTGCTCACGACGCGGCCACCGTATCCGGGGTCCGAGCCGGCCCATCTGGTCCACGCGCATCTGCATCTGCCCCCGCCGCGCCCCACCGCGGCGCGGCCGGACCTGCCGTCCGCGTTCGACGATGTGATCGCCCGCGCGATGGCCAAGCGCCCCGAGGACCGCTTCCCCACGTGCGGTGCGCTGGCCGCGGCCGCGCGGGCCGCTCTCACCGAGCCGGTCACCGAGCCCGTCACCGCGCCGACCCGGGCGGTCACCGCCGCCGAACCCGCCCCCGTGTCCGCCGGTCCGACCGCCCCGCCCGGACACCCGACGTCGCGTTCCCGTCGGCCGCTGCTCGTGCTGCTGGGCGCCGCGGTCGTGGGCCTCGCGCTCGTCGGATCGCTGACGTGGATCCTGCCCGGCCGCGGCGAGGCGCCGGAGCCGGATGTGCGGGCCGACACCTCGGCCACCGGGCAGATCGACAGCCCCGGTCCGGTGGTGCCGCCCCCCGCGACGGTCACGGCGGAGGTCACCGACCTCCCCACCACTTCGTCCGCACCGACGAGCACGGCCCCGCCGCAGAGCCGCCCGGACCGCATCCCGGTCGCGCAGGCGGACACCCGGGGCTTCGACGACGACATCGGGCCGCGCTGCAACTCGACCGACGAGGCCGTCGCGGTGGCGCGCACGTCGGAGTCGCGGGTCCTGGTGTGCCGCAACGACTTCGATCGCCTCTACTACAAGGGCCTGCGGCTCAGCGACGGTGCCGACATCGAACTGGCCGCCGCCGCCCCGGCCGCCGCCGGATTCACCGTCGTGGCCGGACCTGTGCGCTACACGTTCGACGAGGACGAACTGCTGATCATCGACAACGGAACGGTCACCACCCGCGAGCAGGTGCTCCAGTTCTGGTCGGCGTATCCGTGACCGCCGGCGCCGCGGAGCGGCCACCCCGTGGGACTGTTGCCGCCGATCTCCGCGCCGATCGGTGGCCGGCCCCGGATTCGGGCCCGTCGCCGCGGCCGTGCCCGCCCCTCCCTGCGATCACCAGTAGCGACTGCCGGGCCCGCCTTTGAAGGGGCCGACCACCCGATCGGTGATCCAGCCGTCGTAGAAGCCCCCCGCCTGGGGACGCACCCGCTCGCCGTCGACGAAACAGCCGTCCATCGGACCCGGCATGACTGCCACATGCCCGACGAGTGCCTCGTATCCGGCAACCGGCCGGGGATAGTGCCACGCCGCACGCTCGGCGACGTGTCCGCCTGCCACGACGTCGAAATAGTCGGCCCGTCCCTTCCACTCGCACACCGTGCTCCCGGGAACCGGCCGCAGGACCCCTTCGGCGAAGCATGTCCGGGGCAGGTAGTAGGTCGGCGGGTGGCTCGTCTCCAGCAGCCGCAACGGGGTGCGGGTGCGCGCGACGAGTTGCCCGCCGAACCACACCTCGACCAGCTCGTCGCTCCGTCGGACCACGGGCGGCCGCGGGTAGTCCCACACCGACTCCTGCCCCGGACCGACGGGGTCCGGCACCGGATGGCCGCTCCTCACGGGACACCTGCCGACATCGTCATGCTTCCAGGCTCGCACGTACGACGCGGTGGGCACAGCGCGGGCGAGCCCCACCGCCGAGGCGCTGCAGCGGCGGCCGGTACTCCCGGCGTCGCCTCCACAACCGGGCAGCGCGGAGCGGGTGTGGCAGTCTGAGCCGATGCGAGTGGCGGTGGTGGCCGGGCCCGACGCCGGGCATGCGATCCCGGCGATAGCCCTGAGCCTGCGTCTGGCCGAGGCGGGCGACGAGCCCGTCCTCTTCACCGGCGAGCTGTGGCTCGGCCTCGACCTGGACGGGGTGACGCTCGCGCCGCTCGCCGGGCTGGCCCCGCGTCCGGAGGACGACGATGCCGATGCCGGTGCCCGCATCCATGCCCGCGCCGCCCACATCGCGTCCGAGATGCTGCCCGGGCTCAGCGCCTTGCTGCCCGACCTCGTCGTCTCCGACGTGCTCACCGCGGGCGGCGGCATGGCCGCCGAACGCCTCGGTATCCCCTGGGTGGAGCTGTCGCCCCATCCGCTGTATCTGCCCTCGCGGGGGCTGCCCCCCATCGGCAGCGGTCTCGCCGCAGGCACCGGGCTGCGCGGGCGCGCGCGGGACACGGTGCTGCGCGCGGCGACCGCCCGGTCGATCCGGCAGGGGGAACGCGAACGGTCCGCGGCGCGCGTCGGGATCGGCCTGGCCGCCCGGGATCCGGGGCCGGCGGCCCGGCTCGTCGCCACCCTGCCCGCCCTCGAGGTCCCGCGACCGGACTGGCCCGCCGGGGCGCACGTCGTCGGGCCGCTGCTGTGGGAGCCCACCGGCGACGTCCTGGCGCCGCCCTCCGGCGACGGACCGCTGGTGATGGTGGCCCCGTCCACCGCGGCTACCGGCGTGCCCGGCCTGCTCGACGCCGTGTGCACGGGCCTCGGCGGATCCGGGATGCGGATCGTCGTCGCGATGCTCGAGCCGCCCGAGCGGGACTGGCCGGACGGCGTCGTGGCCGGGCACGGCCGGCAGGACCTGCTGCTCGAGCAGGCCGACGTGGTGGTGTGCGGCGGCGGCCACGGGATGCTCGCCAAGGCCCTGCGCGCCGGGGTGCCCGCGGTCGTGGTGCCCGGCGGCGGCGACCAGTGGGAGCTGGCCAATCGGGCCGCCCGGCAGGGCAGCGCGGTGGTCGTGCGGCCACTCGACTCCGACGCGCTGCGGGCGGCCGTGGACACCGTGCTGACCGAGCCGCGCTTCACGCGCGCGGCCCGCCTGGCCGCCGCGACGGCAACGCAGGTCGAGGACCCGGTGACCGTCTGCCGCAGCGTCGTGGCGCCGATGCGGTGACGTGCCCCGCGTCCGCGCCACCGGCCGCTGTCGGGGGTCCGGGAAGCGACTACCGTGGCGCAGGTGCGACTGACGGAATTTCACGAGTGTGTCCGCAACGAGTTCGGGCAGCTGCGCGGCGACGCCCTGCTACGTGACCACGTGCTGCTCTCGCTCGGCGGGCGGACCGCCGCCGCGGCCATCGAGGCCGGCCGGGAACCCCGTGAGGTGTGGCGGGCCCTGTGCGAGGAGTTCGACGTCCCGCCCGCGCGCCGGTGAAACCGCCGCGCCCGTTCCGTTCGAACAGTTGTTCGCCTATGCTGGTCCGCGGGTGGTGAAGAAGTAGTCCACAGGCGTCCGATTCATCCACAGATCCGGCCGCTCGCCGGTCGGGACGGCGAACTTGTCGGTGCCGGACTCTAACGTCATCGGCAAGCAAGACGAGACTCGAAAAGGGGACCACGATGGCACCACAGGCACACGATCGCGACAAGGCGCTCGAGCTGGCGCTCGCGCAGATCGACAAGAGCTTCGGCAAGGGCTCGGTGATGCGCCTGGGGGAGGAGTCCCGCCAGCCCATCGCCGTGATCCCGACGGGCTCGATCGCGCTCGACGTCGCGCTCGGCATCGGCGGCCTCCCGCGCGGCCGGGTCGTCGAGATCTACGGCCCGGAATCCTCCGGTAAGACGACGGTCGCGCTGCACGCCGTGGCCAACGCCCAGGCCGCCGGCGGCATCGCTGCCTTCATCGACGCCGAGCACGCGCTCGATCCCGAGTACGCGCGCAAGCTCGGTGTCGACACCGACGCCCTGCTCGTGTCGCAGCCGGATACCGGTGAGCAGGCGCTCGAGATCGCGGACATGCTGATCCGTTCCGGCGCGCTCGACATCATCGTGGTCGACTCGGTGGCGGCCCTGGTGCCGCGCGCCGAGATCGAGGGCGAGATGGGTGACAGCCACGTCGGCCTGCAGGCCCGCCTGATGAGCCAGGCGCTGCGCAAGATGACCGGTGCGCTCAACAACTCGGGCACCACCGCGATCTTCATCAACCAGCTGCGCGAGAAGATCGGTGTGATGTTCGGCTCGCCCGAAACGACCACCGGCGGCAAGGCTTTGAAGTTCTACGCCTCGGTGCGCCTGGACGTGCGCCGCATCGAGACCCTCAAGGACGGCTCCGACGCGGTGGGCAACCGCACCCGCGTCAAGGTCGTCAAGAACAAGGTGTCGCCGCCCTTCAAGCAGGCCGAGTTCGACATCCTCTACGGCCACGGCATCAGCAAGGAGGGCTCGCTCATCGACATGGGGGTCGAGCAGGGCTTCATCCGCAAGTCCGGCTCCTGGTACACCTACGAGGGCGACCAGCTCGGTCAGGGCAAGGAGAACGCCCGCAAGTTCCTGCTGGAGAACACCGACGTCCGGGACGAGATCGAGAAGAAGATCAAGGAGAAGCTCGGCATCGGGGCGGACGTCACCGCCGAGCCCGCCGACGAGCCCGCCGACTTCTGAGTCGAGCGTTGGGCAGCGACTCCCGTCGCGGTGACCGGCGCGGCGGCGACCTGCCCGGCGGCGGAACGGAGGCACAGGCCAAGGACCTGTGCCTCCGTCTGCTGACCGACCGGGCTCGCAGCCGCGCCGAACTCGCCGCGAAACTCGAACAGAAGGGCTTCGCCGCGGACGTCGCCGAGCGGACCCTCGACCGGCTCACCGAGGTGGGCCTCGTCGACGACGCCGAGTTCGCCCAGCAGTGGGTGCGCTCCCGTCATCGGCATGCCGGCCGGGGCAAACGTGCTCTGGCAATGGAACTGCGCCGCAAGGGGATCGGGCAGCACGAGGCGGCTGAGGCGCTGGAGCAGATCGACGGCGACGACGAACGCGCCCGCGCCGCCGAACTGGTGCGCAAGAAGCTGCGCACCCAGCCCCCGCTGCCCACGGAGGGGGATCGGCGCGAGATCGCCGCGGAACGGGACAAGGTGGTGCGACGGCTGGTCGGCATGCTCGCCCGCCGTGGTTACCCGCAGGGCGTGGCATTCGACGTGGTCCGCGGCGAACTCGCCGGGCTCGATCCCGAGCCCGGCGACGTCGCCACCGACTGACGGGTTACCGGCGCTTGTCGTGATCGCTGGTGATGTCCACCCCCGGGACGGTCATGCCGGAAAGCACGTTGTCGGGGGCGTTCTCGTCGGCCTCCGGCATTGCGGCACGGTTCTTGCGTCCGGTCCGCAGACGCCGCTCGAGCCGCGTCGCGACGACCGTCAACGCGCCGTTGAGCACGATCATGATCGCGGCCACCACGAGCAGCGACGGCAGGTAGTTGCCGAAGAACGCGCCGAGCTGCTGACCGGCGCGCACGACTTCGACGTACCCGATGAGATAGCCGAGCGCGGAGTCCTTCAGGGCCACCACCATCTGCGAGACGATCGCCGGCAACATCGCCGTGACGGCCTGTGGCAACAGGATCAGACGCATGATCTGGCCCTTGCGCATGCCCAGCGCTGCGGCGGCCTCGGTCTGCCCGCGGGGCAGCGACCGGATGCCGGCGCGGACGATCTCGGCGATCACCGAGCCGTTGTAGAGGGTCAGGCCGGTGACCACCGCCGCCAGCGCCAGGTACTTCGACCGGAAGACCTGGTATTCGGCGAACAGCTGGTAGGCGAAGATCATCAGGATCAGTACCGGGATGGCCCGGAACAGTTCGACGATGAAGCCGCACACCGCGCGCACGGGCCGGTGATCGGAGAGCCGGCCGATGCCCAGCGCGGCCCCGAGGATCAGGGCGAGCACGATGGATACCGCGGCCGCGATGAGGGTGCCCCGGATGCCGGGGATCAGATACGTGGTCCACGAGCTCGATTCCAGGAACGGCTCCCACTTCGCGGTGGTGAGCTGCCCCTTGTCGTCGAGAGCCCGGTAGACGAAATAGCCGACGGCGACGAGCAGCACGGCCACCGCCGCCGAGGCGACGTGGTAGATCGTTCGCGCCCGGGGACCGGGGGCGTCGTAGAGGACGGTTGCGCGGCCGGTGCTCACCGGGACACCTCGAATCGCGTGCTCAGCCAGCCGAACAGCAGGCCCGTGGGCAGGGTCAGGATCACGAAGCCGAGGGCGAAGATGCCGCCGATGACGAAGATCTGCGCCTCGTTCTCGATCATGGTCTTCATCAGCAGGGAGGCCTCCGAGACGCCGATGACGGACGCGATCGTCGAATTCTTGGTCAGGGCGATCAGCACGCTGCCGAGGGGTGCGATCACCGCGCGGAACGCCTGCGGCAGCACGATCAGGCGCAGATTCTGGCCGAAGGTCAACCCGAGGGAGCGGCCCGCCTCGGCCTGCCCGACGTTGACGGTGTTGATGCCCGAGCGCAGCGACTCGCAGACGAACGCCGCGGTGTAGACGCTCAGGCCCAGCACCGCGAGCCGGAAGTTGTTGTCCACCAGGAACGTCGGCGACGACTGGGGGGCGAGGCTGATGCCCAGGGTCTGTGACAGGCCGAACAGGCAGAAGATGATGATCAGCGTCAGGGGGGTGTTGCGGAAGATCCCCACGTACACGGTGCCGACCGCCCGTGCCACCGGCACCGGGGACACGCGCATGCCGGCGAGGATCGTTCCGAGGATCAGCGCGCCGATCGCCGAGAACACCGTCAACTGCACGGTGGTCCAGAAGGCGTCGATCAACTGATCGCCGTACTTGCTCAACAGATCCACAGGTCAACTCCACCGATCGGGGATTGGGATCCGGCCGGCCCGTGACGAGTCGTCGAACGGGCCGGCCGGACGGCGGGGACGGTCAGTAGCGGTCGACCTGCGGCGGTTCCGGCAGGGGGTATCCGGACGGGCCGACAGTGGATTCGAGGGCGGCCTGCCAGGCCCCGCTCGAGATCATCTCTTCGATCGCGTCGTTGATCTGGTTGCGGGACTCGGTGTCGCCCTTGGCCAGACCGATACCGTAGCGCTCTTCCGTGAACGGCTCGCCCACGACCTTCAACTGGCCCGGGTACTGGGCCGCGTAACCGGCGAGAATGATGTCGTCGGTGGTCACGGCGTCGACCGCACCGTTGCGCAGCGCCTCGACGCAGGCGGAGTAGGTGTCGAACTCCTGCAGCTGCACGTCCTGCGCGTAGGTGTCCTTGACCTTCTGTGCGGGGGTGGAGCCGGCCACCGAGCACAGCCGCTTGCCGCCGTTGAGCGACTCCGGTCCGGTGATGTCGGTGTTGTCGGCACGCACGAGCAGCGACTGGCCGGCGACGAAGTACGGCCCGGCGAAGTCGACCTTCTCCTTGCGCGTGTCGGTGATCGAGTAGGTGGCGACGATGTAGTCCACCTCACCGTTCTCGATGAGGGTCTCGCGCTGCGGGGACGGGGCTTCCTTGAACTCGATGTTCTCCGGCGCCACTCCCAGCTGCTGCCCGACGTACTTCGCGACCTCGACGTCGAACCCGCTGAAGGTACCGTCGGGGTTGCGCAACCCGAGCCCGGGCTGGTCGAACTTGATGCCGACGACGAGGGAGCCGCTCTCGGCGGACTGCGACACGCTGCGCTGCTCGTCTCCGCCACACGCGGTGGCGAGCACGGCGACGGCGATCGCGCCGATGCCCAGGCGAACCGAGCGGGTGATTCTCATCGAGTACCTCCGTGTTGTGGGTGATGCCGCCCCGGTTCCGGTGCGGCAGCGACGCCGGATCAGTGACTGAGGATCTTGCCGAGGAAGTCCTGGGCGCGGGCGGACTTGGGTGCGGTGAAGAACGTGTCGGGGTCGGTGTCCTCGATGATCTGCCCGTCCGCCATGAACAGCACGCGGTTGCCGGCCTTGCGGGCGAAGCCCATCTCGTGGGTGACGACGAGCATCGTCATGCCCTCCCGGGCCAGCGACGTCATGACGTCGAGCACCTCCTGGACCATCTCGGGGTCCAGCGCCGAGGTCGGCTCGTCGAACAGCATGACCTTCGGGTTCATCGCCAGTGCCCGCGCGATCGCGACGCGCTGCTGCTGGCCGCCCGAGAGCTGCGCGGGATACTTTTCCGCCTGATTGGCGATGCCGACGCGGTCGAGAAGTTGCAGCGCCTGCTCCTTGGCCTCGGTCCTGCCCTTGCGACGGACCTTTACCGGGGCGAGCATGACGTTCTCGAGGATGGTCTTGTGCGCGAACAGGTTGAACGACTGGAACACCATTCCCACGTCGGCTCGCAGCGCCGCGAGCGCCTTACCTTCTGCGGGAAGCAGCTTGCCGTCCACCCGGATCTCGCCCGAGTCGATCGGCTCGAGCCGGTTGATGGTCCGGCACAGGGTGGACTTGCCGGACCCGGACGGCCCCACCACGATCACGACCTGACCCGCCGATACTTCGAGGTTGATGTCCTGCAGTACGTGCAGGGCTCCGAAGTGCTTCTCCACCGCCGACATCGAGATCATCGGGGGTGCGCCGCCTGCCGAGCCGGAGGGCTTCTCGAATTCGACCGCCGCTGGTGTCATGGACAGAACCCTATGCTGCCCGCGCCGCCGTGCCGCAATTTTCGCAAGCCGAGTTCGGACTGCGTAATGGAAAATTTACGGTCGGCCCCGAAAGGCCGGTTCCGGTTCGCCCCGCCGGGTCGCGCGATGGACTAGTTTGTCTCTCTCGGCCCACTTCAGGAGCGGTCCGGTCCCGTGAGCTAGGCTGGGACGTGTCATCGATGGACCATGAACCCCCCAGCGCCCCGGCCGCCCTCGACGCGACCGCCGAGGTCGGCGCCCGCACCTACGAGGTGCGCACCTATGGCTGCCAGATGAACGTGCACGACTCGGAGCGCCTGTCCGGGCTGCTCGAGGACTCCGGGTTCACCAAGGCAGGGCCGGGTGCGCCCGCCGATCTCGTGGTCTTCAACACCTGCGCGGTGCGGGAGAATGCCGACAACAAGCTCTACGGCAACCTGAGCCATCTGCGGCCCGTCAAGGACGCCAACCCGAACATGCAGATCGCCGTCGGTGGGTGCCTTGCCCAGAAGGACCGCGAGGTCGTCGTGAAGAAGGCGCCGTGGGTCGACGTCGTGTTCGGGACGCACAACATCGGCAACCTGCCGGCGCTGCTCGATCGTGCCCGGCACAACCGCCGCGCCGAGGTCGAGATCCTCGAATCGCTCGAGGCGTTCCCCTCGACCCTGCCCGCCCGGCGCGAGTCCAGCTACGCCGGCTGGGTGTCGATCTC
>NZ_WVTE01000010.1:0-22199 GCF_009939605.1 Rhodococcus sp. YH1
CGAACTCCGACAGCCCGCCGTCGGGCGCCCGCACGCCGAGCGCACCGTAGCGGGCGCCGAGCAGCGCGACGGCCGCGGAGACGATGCGCTGCAGCATGGAGTCGAGTTCGAGGCCCGACCCGACGACGAGCACCGCCTCGAGCAGGCTCTGCATGCTCGCCGGGGTGGTAACGGTGTCGGTGAGCCGTTCACGGATCTCGGCGAGCAGTCCGTCGATGTCGGCGGTGTCGTCGATCGTGCCGTTGTCACCGGGAGCGCTCACACCCGTCAGCATAGGTGCACTCCTCGCGCGGCCCTGCGTGCCGGTCCGTGCACCGCGGCAAAAGGGGGCAACACGGCCGCAGCCCGTCGCCGGCGTGTGAGAATCCGCATATGGAGAACGGGCCCGGACGGGCCGGGTTCGACGGAGACGGGTGACGGCTGCCATGGGAGTTCCGCCGCGCGGTGCCGCGCTGTTCACCGACCTGTACGAGGTCACGATGGCGCAGGCCTATCTGGCTCTGGGAATGTCGGACACGGCCGTGTTCGAGACGTTCTTCCGCAAGCTTCCGCCGGGGCGGTCCTATGTGCTGGCCGCCGGCCTGCCCGACGTGCTCGATTTCCTCGAGGCGTTCCGGTTCGAGGAGGACGACCTGCAGTACCTGCGCGGCCTCGGCCTGTTCTCCGACGAGTTCCTCGAGCGGCTCGCCGGGGTGCGTTTCACCGGCGACGTGTGGGCCGTGCCGGAGGGCACCGTCGTCTTTCCGAACGAGCCGATCGTCCAGGTCGTCGCGCCGATCCTGGAGGCGCAGCTCGTCGAGACCTTCGTTCTGAACCGGATCCACCTGCAGTGTGTCCTCGCGAGCAAGGCCGCGCGGGTGGTCGAGGCCGCCCGCGGGCGGCTGGTGGTGGATTTCGGGGCGCGCCGGGCCCACGGCACCGACGCCGCCCTCGAGGTCGCCCGGACCAGCTACCTCGCGGGTGCGGCGGGAACCTCCAACCTGCGCGCGGCCAAGGAATACGGAATACCCGCGTTCGGCACGATGGCCCACAGCTTCGTCCAGGCGTTCGACGACGAGTTCGACGCCTTCGAGGCGTTCGCCCGGCTCAACCCCGGCACGACGTTGCTCGTCGACACCTACGACACACTCCGCGGCGTCGACCTGGTCGTCGAACTGGCCGAGCGACTGGGCGACCGGTTCGACGTGCGGGCGGTCCGGCTGGATTCCGGGGATCTCGGGGCGCTGTCGAAGGCGGCGCGCGCCCGGCTCGACGCGGCGGGTCTGCACGACGTCCGGATCTTCGCCTCGTCGGGCCTCGACGAGTACAGCGTGGCGGCACTGCTGGCCGACGGCTGTCCCATCGACGGCTTCGGGGTGGGCACCCAGCTCTCCGTCGCCCAGGACGCGCCCACGCTCGACATGGCATACAAGCTCGTCGAGTACGCCGGCGTCGGGCGGACGAAGCTGTCGAGCGGCAAGGTCCTCCCTCCCGGGCGCAAGCAGGTGTACCGCCGGGTCGACGACGGCGTCTTCGCAGGCGACATCATCGGCCGGCCCGACGAGAACCTCCCGGGTGAGGCGCTGCTGGTGCCCGTGATGCGGGGCGGGCGGCGGCTGTCGCAGTACGACGCCGGACTCGACGCGGCGCGACGGCGTGCACGGCAGCAGATCGACGCTCTTCCGCCGGCGCTTCGTTCCCTCGACGAGGCGGGAGCGCCGTATCCGGTAGCCGTGAGCGCACGGGTGCAGGACGATCTCGACCGGTTACGCCGGGCGCGGCAGACTCCCTGACCGGGGCCTGCCGCGTCGGGCGGGCGGAGGCCGCTTCGGGGCAACTCGCCGTGCCGACGGTGGCGTTCGCGCTCTTCGACCCAATGGATTTCGTTCGGCGCCTTTTCGGTGGGCAGCTGCGTTCATCCGTCTGCACCGGCGATGGTTGCGCGTCGGGACCGTCCTTGCTACCCCTGAGCAGATGAGGGAAGAAGCCGCGGGAGGTACGGAGGCCGGCACGGATCCGGTCGAAGCCGCCCGGCGAGCACTCGCCTCCGTGGGCACGTTCTTGATGTCGGCGGCAGACCTGTGGCGATCCATCGGTGCCGACGCCGATGCGTGGGTTCGGTTCTCCGCGCATTGGGAGGAGCTTGCGCCCGACCCGTACGCGGCAGAACAGGGCGTTCACCGGCTGCGGCGCTACGGCCGGTTCCGGTACCGGGCGGCCGACGGCGCGCTGGCGCCGACGGCGCACCGTGAATTCGTACAGCCTGACGACTCCAACGCCCTCTACCTCGCACGAGACCGCCATTTCGAACCGCTGACAGCCGCGTTCCTCGAAGATCCGCTGTTCGAGCGCACGGTGAAGCTGGTGGGCCGGATCGCGCCGGTCCTCGACGAGGCTCCCGAATGGACGGTCTGGGTGCATCCGTTCCGCGTGGTCGCAACGGCGGATGACGAGGGCCGGCCCACGCCCGAGGGCGTGCACCGCGACGGTGTCACGCTGGTCAGTTCCCTGTTGATCGGCGTCGACAATGCCCTCGGCGGCGAAAGTTCGGTGTTCGGCCCGGAGGGCGATCGCCTTCTGACGACGACCCTGCGCGAACCCGGCACCTTCCTCCTGGGCGACGACCGTTGCACCCGGCACGGTGTTTCGCCGATCCGAGCGGTCGACCGCGGCAAGCCGGCACGTAGGGACGTGCTGGTGGTCACCTGCGTACCGTCCTGATCGGCCTCTTGCGGCGGGACATGAGCACAAAGGCCGCCACCGCCACAGCGATCGGCAGGGCGCTGACAGTCAGCATGGTGAGTCGCACCGCGTCGGCCAAGTCCGCTCCGAGATCGAGACCGCCCACCTGCCGAAGCAAGTTCGGGTCGTACCCGGCGCCGCCGGGGCTCTGCGCCACCGCGCTACGCGCGGCATCCACGGCCTGCTCGCCCTGAGTCGCCGTCAGCCCGCGCGCCTCGGTGTCGGCCAGCCATTCTCGCTGGAAGAATACGTTGAGAAGCAGCAGGTACACGGTGGGCCCGAACGCATAGCCGGTCATCCCGAAGGCCAACTGCACGGAAGCCACCGTTCCGGACTGCCCGCTCGGCGCCTGGGAGAGCACCGTCTCGGACACCGATGTGGAGGTCACCATCGAGCCCAGGTTGTACAGCCATACGGCCGCCACGAGCAACCACAGCGCCATTGCCGGGTTGACCGTGCCCGCCATCAGCAGTCCGCCGGCTGCCATGAGCAGGAGGCCGACGACCATCACCGGTCTCGGCGAGAACTTCCCCACCAGGCTCCCGGACAAGACCACGAAACCGGCGATCAGCAGTGTGCCGGGGAGGAACAACAGGCCGATGGTCTCCGGTGACAGCGCGAGCACCACACTGCCGAACTGCCCCAGGACGATGCCGAGCCCTGCCATGAGAAAATTCAGCGTGAAGGCCGCCGCCAGAGCCACGCTGAAGGGCCGGCTTCCGAACAGAGCCAGGTCCAATGCCGGTTCGGGGGTGCGGTGTTCGTGGCGAACGAAAAGCACGGCGGCGACCACGCTGACGGCCAGCGGCAGCCATGTCTCGGGCCGGAAGACGCCGTTCTGCGCGGCTGCCAGTCCGATGACGAGTGCCAGGAGGGCCATACCGACCAGGATGACGCCGGCCACGTCCAGCCGGGCGCGATGCTGAACGGGCGTCTCCGGGACGTACCTCGCCGTCAGCAGAAGCGAGATCATGGCAAGCAGCGGTGCGACCAGGAACACAACTCGCCAGCCGACGGCCGCCACCGCCCAGCCCGTCAACGCCGGGAGTACCCCGCAGAGAACCATCTCGATGGCCACGAAAACGCCGATGGCCGTCGGCCGCTGCTTGTCCGTCACGGACGTCTTGAGCAGGGCCAGCGGCACTCCGAGCAGCGCCGTCATTCCCAATCCGTCCAACACGCGCATCGCAAGCAGAAAAGCGTAGTTGGGCGAGAGCATGGAGAGCAGATTGGCGACCGTGACGACGACCAGTCCCGACCTCAGCAAGCGTCGAAGCCCGAACGCGTCGCCAAGGTTGCCCGCGGCGAGGACGGCTGCGGCCATCACCAGCGTCGCCATACCGCCCAGCAATCCGACGACCTGCGGTGGCACGTCGAGGGCCCGGCTCACCTGCGGCAGATTCAGGCTCAGCACCAGCGGGTCGACGACCGTGATCGTGAAGGCGAGGGACAGGGCCAGGATGATCGGCAGGGTCCTCGCATTGGTCCGCAACCGAGACGTAGGCACCGCCCACCTCCCCTGCTCCCACGTCCGACCTGATCGACTCTAGCCCCGGCTTCCGCGTCCCGTCGGAGGTTGGAGGGCCGAACCGACGGCCTGACACCGGCCACAACGGCGGGTCGGCTCGTGGAGGATGCGACGGACCGCCCCGGCCGCCGTCGTCGAGGATCTACACGAGACCAGCCCCGGCCGGAGGGCAGCGGTCGCCGCCCTCCGGCCGGGCCCACGCCACCGACGCGTGACACCCGCGGCCGCGGGTGTCACGGCCGGGACGCCGTGTCCGAGAGCAGTCCGGACACGGCGTGCACGATCGGCGGTGCCGGATCGGTCTTCGCCTTGCCGAGGTCGTGCGCCGCGCCGGTCACCGGGACCAGCACGACGGGCGCCGGGATCAACGGCACCGCGGCGCGCAGTTCTTCCAGGGTGCCGAACGGGTCCCGGTCACCGTGGGCGAACACCGTCGGCACGGCGAGCGCGGGCAGATGCTCGGTGCGGGCCTTCCCGGGCTTGCCCGGCGGGTGCAGCGGATACGACAGCAGGACGAGCGCGTCCGCGACGTCGGGCTGCTCGGCGGCAAGTATCGACGTCTGCCGGCCGCCGTACGAGACGCCGCCGAGCACGAGTGGGCCGACTGTGCGGACCCGCATCGCCTCGGCCGCCGCCGCGATCCCGGCCCGGTCCTCCGCCGCCCGCGACGGCTGCGGCGGCCCCTTCGGCCGCCGGCGCCGGAACGGCAGGTCGAACCGCAACGCGAGGAACCCGGCGTCGGCGAACGCGTTGCACACCTGCCGCAGGATCGCCGCGTCGCAGTTGCCGCCGGCCCCGTGGGTCAGCGCCACCGCGCCGCGCGGGACACCGGCCGGGTGGTGCAGCACGCCGTGCACGGAATCGTCGTCGAGGTCCTCGGTCGTCACCGGCCCACGGTAGCCGGACGCGGACGCAGCACCGTGCGCCACAGGTGCACGAGCATCGCCGCGAACACCGCCGCCCACACCGTCACGGCCGCCCACAGTTCCGTCCTGCCGACCACCCCGACCCACGGCAACTCGTCGGCCTCGGCGAGGTAGACCCCGGCGACGCCGTACATCCCGAGCGGGAAGACCACCGACCACAGGCCCGGCTCGTAGCGCAGCCGGATGCGGTGGGTGCGGTGCCGCCACCACCCGGCGGCGACGAGGGCGGGCAGCAGCCACGTCGCGAACGCCCAGAACACCACCACCAGCCCGGCGACGAGTCCACGGGTGGCGTCGACCATCGGGGCCGACTCCATCGCCACGATGCGTGAGCCGGCCACCACGGTGATCGCCGCGGCGCCCATCGACACCCAGTACGACGGCGTGAGGTCCACCGGCCGGAGCGGATACTGCATCATCCGGGCCGCGACGAACACGCCCGCCGCGGCGTAGAGGAACAGGCCGACCGACCACGCGAACACGGCCACCAGCGACAGCGGCCGCCGCAGGTCGTCGTAGATCGGCTCGAGGGTGGCTGCGGCGAGCGCGACCGACTGGGCCGCGACCACCCACACGAACCAGCTGCCGTTGGCCTTGGCGATCACCGGGCGTCTGCGAGTGCCGAGCACCGCCGTCCAGGGAATCACATAGCCGAGCACGAGCCACGTCGCGGCCGCGCCGACGAGCAGGACCGCCGCCGTCGAGTGCCACCCGTCCATGGTCAGGCGGATCCCCAGCACGTTGCTGCCCGCGACGAACGTGAAGAACCCGAACGCGCGGCTCGCGTCGGTGAGGTCGGCGCGGACCTCGCCGCGGAACCGCACGAGCCGCCACCCGGTCAACACCAGCAGGACGGCGTAGGCGGCGACGGACACCAGCAGTAACGCGGCCGACACCGTGACCAGGCCCTGCAGGTGCATGCCGATCGACACGATGCCGGTCGCCATCACGAGCGCGAAGTAGCCGGGGTCGAGCGTGCGGGCACCCCCGCGGAGACCGTCGAGAACCGTCACAGCCGCACGCTACCGCCGTGGTGTCCTTCCGGATCTGCGCGGGTCCCGAACGACACCACTCACTTGACCAGCCGCGACAGCCGCCGGTCCGCGAGGATCTTCCCGCCGGTCTGGCACGTGGGGCAGTACTGGAAGGAACGTTCGGCGTAGGCGACCTCGCGGACGGTGTCGCCGCACTCCGGGCACGGCAGGCCCGTGCGGGCGTGTACCCGCATCCCGGACCGCTTCTCACCCTTGAGCCGCGCGGCATCCTGGCCCACGGAACGGCTCACGGCGTCGAGGAGCACCGTGCGCAGCGCGTCGTACAGCGCCTGCCGCTGCTCGTCGGTGAGCCGGCCCGCCGGCGCGAACGGCGACAGCCGGGCGACGTGCAGGATCTCGTCGGAGTAGGCGTTGCCGATCCCGGCGAGCACCTGCTGGTCGGTGAGGGCGGTCTTCAGGCGTGCGGTGCTGCCCGCCAGCCGCGCGGCCAGCTCGTCGGCGGTGACGGCCAGGGCGTCGGGACCGAGCCGGGCGATGCCGGGCACCTGCTGCGGACGGTCGGCGATCCACACGGCGAGGCGCTTGCGGGTGCCGGCCTCGGTGAGGTCGAAGGCGGGGGTGGCGGCGTCGGGGGTGAACAGGTGTACCCGCAGCGCGAGCGGCCCCCGGCCCAGCTTCGGCGGTGCCGGCGACGGGTTGTCCTGCCAGCGCAGCCACCCCGCCCGCGACAGGTGCGTGACGAGCCACAGACCGGCGCAGTCGACGGCCAGGAACTTCCCGAAGCGGGACACGCCGGTGACGTCGCGGCCCTGCAGCACGGTGATCGGCGGGTCGGCGGTCTGCAGGACACTGAGCGCCGCCACGTCGATCCGGCCGACGACGGCACCGACGGCGTGCTCGCGCAGGAACACCGCCAGGGCCTCCACCTCGGGCAGCTCGGGCATGGAGTCAGGCTATCGCCCGTGCGTGCTTCGGGCTGCCCCAACGACCACAACCACGCACGGGCGATAGCCTGTCGTGGTGACTGCCGTGCCGACCCCGTACGAAGACCTCCTCCGCCTGGTGCTCGACACCGGCACGCCCAAGGCCGACCGCACGGGCACCGGGACGCGCAGCCTGTTCGGGCACCAGATGCGCTTCGACCTCTCGCAGGGCTTTCCGCTGATCACCACCAAGAAGGTGCACCTGAAGTCCATCGTGTACGAGCTGCTGTGGTTCCTGCGCGGCGACTCGAACGTCAAGTGGCTACAGGAGCACGGCGTCACGATCTGGGACGAGTGGGCCGACGCCGACGGCGAGCTCGGTCCCGTCTACGGGGTGCAGTGGCGCTCCTGGCCCGCCCCCGACGGCGGGCACATCGATCAGATCACCAAGGCGATCGACACGATCCGCACCGACCCCGACTCGCGGCGCATCGTGGTCTCCGCGTGGAACGTCGGCGAGATCGACCGGATGGCGCTCGCGCCGTGCCACGCGTTCTTCCAGTTCCACGTCGCCGACGGCAAGCTCAGCTGCCAGCTGTACCAGCGCAGCGCCGACCTGTTCCTCGGCGTGCCGTTCAACATCGCCAGCTATGCGCTGCTGACCCACATGGTGGCCCAGCAGACCGACCTCGAGCCGGGCGAGTTCGTGTGGACGGGCGGGGACTGCCACATCTACGACAACCACGTCGAGCAGGTCACCGAGCAGCTCTCCCGCGCGCCCTACCCGTATCCCACCCTGGAGCTGAACCGGCGCGGGTCGATCTTCGACTACGAGTACGAGGACGTGCAGATCACCGGGTACCGGCACCACCCGCCGATCAAGGCGCCGGTCGCGGTATGACGGAGACGGGCGACATCGTCCTGATCTGGGCGCAGGACCGCGACGGCGGCATCGGCCGTGACGGCGCGATCCCGTGGCGCATCCCCGAGGACATGGCGCACTTCCGGGCCGCGACGACGGGTAAACCGGTGATCATGGGCCGGCTGACGTGGGAGTCGCTGCCGCCGCGGTTCCGGCCGCTGCCCGGCCGGCGCAACATCGTCGTCACCCGTGACCCGGCCTGGTCGGACGCGGGCGCCGAGGTGGCCCACGGCGTGCCGGAGGCCCTGGCGCTCGCCGACGGCGGTGACGTCTGCGTCATCGGCGGCGGCCAGATCTACGCGCAGGCCATGCCGCATGCGACGCGGCTGCTCGTCACGGAGGTGGACCTCGAGGTCGGCGCGGACGCCTTCGCCCCGCGGATCGGTCCCGGGTGGACGGCCGTGGACGTCGGCGCGCGGCAGGAATCCGGCGACGGAATCGGGTTCCGCTTCGTCCGGTACGCGCGAACCTGACCGGTGGCGCGCCCGGTGGGCCATACTGCGAGGGCGTACCCCGACCAGGAAGGGCTGCCATGGACAAGCTTTCCCTCACGGCTCTGGCGCGACAGCAACTGAAGCTGGCGGCGGCATCGAGCAGCGGCCGCAGCTCGCAGACGATCTTGGGCGGGCACGCCAAGCATCTGCGGCAGACGATGGTGGCACTGCTGGCCGGCCACGAACTCGCCGAGCACGACGGCCCCGGCGAGGGGTCGCTGCAGGTGCTCGGCGGGCGGCTGTCCCTGATCGCCGGCGACGACTCCTGGAAGGGCTCAACCGGCGACTACCTGGTGCTGCCTACCGTCCGGCACAGCGTCACCGCGCTCGAGGACGTCGTGTTCCTGCTGACCGTGGTCAAGTGACCGCTCCCGCCTGCGGCAGCGCGAGACCGCGGTAGCCGCGGTACCCGGCCCAGGCCAGCCGCCGCTCCCGCCACGGGTCGTACTCCACGCGCGTCGGGTCGTCGAAGATGACGGTGGCGCGGTCGCGCTCGTCGTAGCGCGGCCACGACGGCAGCGGCTCGCCCTCCTGCGCGAAGTGCAGCCACTGACGCTGCACCGTGTCGCTCACCGTGCGCAGCGCGCGCCGGCCCCCGGCGACCGTGACCACCCGGCCGAGCGCGGTGTCGGCCTGGCCGAACACGGCGAGCAGCTCGAACGCGTGGGTGGCGTGGAAGCCGGTCCAGCGCAGCAGCGGCGGCGCGTAGTCGAACCGGTAGCTGTAGGTGGGGGCGTGGCGGGCGTGGGCCTGGGCGATCTCGATCGAGGGATGCCAGAACGTGAGATCGCCGCCGAGATCGACGGCCGCGCGGGCCTCCGGGTAGCCGGGATAGGCCGCGACGACGCGCTCCTGGGCCGTGGGATCGGTGAGCCCGAACATCTGCTCGATGCGGAGCTGATTGGTGGGCAGCGCGTCGAGGACCCGCGGGAACAGCGTGCCCTCCCGCGCGTTGGTGCCGATGATCAGCGGAACCCGATGTGCGGCACCGGTTTCGTAGGCTTCGATCGGGGCGGTGGGTAGGTAGTCGCCGTCGATGACGGGACCGAACGCGTGCAGGCCGGGCGTCTGGTGCAGGATGCGCCCGCTGAGCCGCTGGGCGGCGCGGCCGAGCTCCGCCGGGGTCGCGGACTCGAGCGCCGCGACCGCGGAATCTCGTTCTGCGCCGAGCAGTTCGACGAAACGTCGCGCCCACTCGGCCGCGTGGTCGGCGTCGACGACGAGGTTCGGTGCCGAGCTCTGGGCGATGGCGCGGGCGAACAGTCCCGCGGCGGCGGGTGTGGCGAGCAGGGTGGTGACGGCGTTGCCGCCGGCGGATTCGCCGAAGATCGTGATGTTGTCGGGGTCCCCGCCGAAGGCGGCGATGTTGCGGCGCACCCATGCCAGCGCGGCGACCTGGTCGCGCAGCCCCAGGTTCGAGTCGAAAGGCCTTTCCGCCGTGGAGAACTGGGTGAAGTCGAGATAGCCGAGGCTGCCGAGCCGGTAGTTGATCGACACGTAGATGACGTCACCGCGGCGCACCAGCGATTCCCCGCCGTAGAGCGGCATCGCCGTGGTGCCCAGCGTGTAGGCGCCGCCGTGGATGAACACCAGCACCGCCCGCGGCGTCGCGGCGGGCGCCGCGGGCGCCAGCACGTTGAGCGTCAGGCAGTCCTCGCTCGCGGGCTGCTGCTTCCGGAAACCGATCGTCAGGCCGCGCGGGTGCTGGCTCGCCGCGGCGCCGAAGCGGGTGGCATCGCGTTCACCGGTCCACGGTTGCACCGGCTGCGGGGCGCGCAGCCGCAGCGGTCCCACCGGGGGTGCCGCGTAGGGGACGCCGCGCCAGGCGAGGAGGTCGCCGATGCGGGTGCCGCGCAGGGCGCCGTCGGGAACAGTGACAAGGGTCTCAGCCGCCATGCTCGAACTGTACGTGACGCCGAGTCATAGGTGCCGCGGTTACCAGTGCCGGCCGTGCAGCCCGTGGGCGGCGAGCTCGGCGTCGGTGTCCGCGCGCAGGGCGGCCCGGGTGGGGAAGTGCTCGTCGTCGAGCGCGACGAGGGCCAGGGTGTAGCGGTCGCCCTGCCGGCACAGGTACGCGGCGAGCCGGGTGGACGTCGAGGCCCGGGCGGTCGCGAGGCCCGGGTGGACGGCGCGGGTGGCGACGCCGGTGGTGCGGTGCGGGCCGAATCCGTCGAGCACCGGGGGCAGCGGCCCGATGTTGGAGCACAGCAGGTCCCGCTCGCCCGCCCCCGCGGCGAGGCGCGCGGCGAGCCGGTCGGGCAGCAGTTGCAGCACCTCGTCCGGCAGGCCGTGCGGCGCCCCCTCCCGGCGGCGGGTGTACGCCGCACGGGCGCGGTGGCGGATCGAGGCCGGGGTGTCGGACGCGTCGACCACCACCTCGGTCATCGTCACTCCGTTGCCGGCGCCGTCGTCGGGGAGGCCGGGGGCGGCGGTGCGGCCGTCGACGGGCACCGCGATCCGCAGCGGCCAGTCGAGCCCGGCGCGGTGGGCGATGCCCGCGGCGAGCGCGAGGAAGAGGGAGTTGGGGGTGCCGCCGGCCGCGTCCGCCGCGGTGTCCCACGCGGTCGCGTCGACGTCGAGCAGTGCCGTGCGGGCGGGGGAGCGGATCGGGCGGGGCCGCGGGGGCTTCTCGGTGGCGGGGGACCAGCGGGCCCGGAGCATGCCCCGGGCGACACGCCGGACCAGGCGCGCGGCGTCGCGCACGTCGGAGACGCGCGCCGGGTCGGACGGGCGGATCCGCTCGGCCAGCGCGTCGGCGACGGCGTCGATCAGGCCGCGCGCGTCGGCGAGCACGTGCGAGCACACCAGCGAGACGACGGTCCCGCCGCCCTCGACCCGGGTGGCGGTCAGCGCCCATCCCGGTCCGAGTTCGGGGTTGACGTCCACCTCCGCCTGCTGGTCCGCCCAGGCGAGGACGTCGGCGGCGGGGATCGGCTCGGGCGGGTAGCGCAGCGGGTAGCTGTGGTGACCCGGTTCGAGCCGGGGGCGCGCGCCGGGGACGTGCGGGCGCACGACGCGCCGGCCGAGGGGGCTGCGGCCGAGCGCGTCGTGCAGCGAGATCAGCAGGGGGGCGCCGACGGTGTCGCCGGTGCGCCACAGTCCCTGCAGGGCGACGGGCATGCCGAGGCCACGGTGTCTGTGCAGGAAGATCTCGTCCACCACGCTGAGCCGGTTCACCTCCCCGACGGTAGCCGCGATCCTTGACCCAAGCTATGAATCGAGGTTCAATTCTTTCGTGGCCTACCGCCGGACCCCCGCCGTGCAGCAACGGCTCGACGCGCAACGCGACGCGATCGCCGACGCCGCGGTGAGCCTGCTGTCCGAACGGGGCTACCAGGGCCTGTCCATCGCGGCCGTCGCCGAGCGGGCCGGCGTCGCCACCGGCAGCGTCTACCGGCACTACGTGGACAAGTCCGAGCTGATGGTGCGCATCTTCCGCAGCCTGTGCGGGCGGGAGGTCGACGCCGTGGTCGCCGCCGCCGAGACGGCATGGCCGGACGGCGCCGCCGCGCAGGTCGCCGCCGTCGTCGAGACCTTCGCCCGTCGCGCCATGCGCAACCCCACCCTGGCCTACGCCCTGCTCGCCGAACCCGTCGACGCGGCCGTCGACGCCGAGCGCCTGGTGCTGCGCCGCGCCTTCGCGGCCGCGTTCGAAGGGGCCGTCCGCCGGGGCATCGACTCGGGCGATCTCGCCCCCCGGAACGCGGCCCTCGCCGCCGCCGCCCTCGTCGGCGCTGTCGGCGAGGTCCTCACCGGTCCGCTGCAGTCCGGTGCGGCCGCCGCCGACATCGTTCCCGAACTCGTCGCATTCGCCCTACGCGCAATAGGAGCCCGACAGTGAATTCGCCCGCCCCCCACCCGGTGAACTTTCCCGCCACTCACGAGGTGTTCAACCAGGTCCCGGATCTGGTGCCCTACCAGGCGGCGGCGGACCCGGCGCTGCTCGAGGGCCTGCGCCGCGAGGGCGCGGCCTGGGCCGAGGACGAGGTCCGGGAGATCGGCGCGCTCGCCGGCGGTGTGCGCGCGCAGGACTGGGGCAGGCTCGTCAACGAGTACCCGCCCGTGCTGCGCACCCACGACCGCTACGGGCACCGCATCGACGAGGTCGAGTTCCATCCGCACTGGCACGACCTCATGACGGTGGCCGTCGAGCACGGCATGCACGCGGCGCCGTGGCGCGACCCCCGGGCCGGTGCGCACGTCGCCCGGGCCGCCAAGTTCTACGTGTGGGGCCAGGCGGAGGCGGGACACATGTGCCCGATCTCCATGACGTACGCCGTGATCCCGGCGCTGCGGCACAACCCGGAACTCGCCGCGACGTACGAGCCGCTGCTCGCCGCCCCGCACTACGACTTCGGGCTACGCGAACCGTCCACCAAGCGCGGCCTGATCGCCGGCATGTCCATGACCGAGAAGCAGGGCGGATCGGACGTGCGGGCCAACACGACGACGGCGACCCCCCAGGCGGACGGCAGCTATCGCATCGTCGGGCACAAGTGGTTCACCTCCGCCCCGATGTCGGACCTGTTCCTCACCCTGGCGCAGACCGGGAGCGGCGTCTCGTGCTTCCTGCTGCCGCGGGTGCTTCCCGACGGCAGCCGCAACCGCATCCACATCCAGCGGCTCAAGGACAAGCTCGGGAACAAGTCCAACGCCTCCTCCGAGATCGAATACGAGGGCGCAACCGGCTGGCTCGTCGGTGCGGAGGGCCGCGGCGTCAACACCATCATCGAGATGGTGAACATGACGCGCCTCGACTGCGTCATCGGCTCGGCGACCGGGATGCGCGCGGCGACATTGCGCGCGGTGCATCATGCCCGGCACCGGAAGGCGTTCGGCGCCCTGCTCGTCGACCAGCCGCTCATGCGGAACGTGCTCGCCGACCTGATCGTCGAGTCGGAGGCCGCGACGACCATGATGATGCGGCTCGCCGGCGCGACGGACCGCGCGTCGACCGATCCGCAGGAGGCGGCGCTGCGCCGCATCGCCCTCGCGGTCACCAAGTACTGGGTGTGCAAGCGCGCCCCCGCGCATGCCGCGGAGGCTCTCGAATGCCTCGGCGGCAACGGCTACGCCGAGGAATCCGGGATGCCGCGGCTGTACCGCGAGGCACCGCTCATGTCGATCTGGGAGGGCTCCGGCAACGTCGCCGCCCTCGACGCGTTGCGGGCGATGGTCAAGCAGCCCGAGACCGTGGACGCGTTCTTCGCCGAGCTGCGCCTCGCCGAGGGCGCCGACCCCCGGCTCGACGACGCCGTGGCCCGGGTCGGCAAGGAACTCGCCGACCTCGAGAACGTCGAATACCGGGCCCGCCGGATCGTGGAGCTGATGGCGCTGGTGCTGCAGGGGGCACAGCTTGTGCGCCACGGGCATCCCGCAGTCGCGGACGCCTTCTGCGCCACGCGGCTGGGCGACGACTGGGGCATCGCCCTGGGGACCATGCCGACCGGCGTGGACACCGCGGCGATTCTCGCGCGCATCTGAACAGTGACGATTCTCGCGCGCATCCGACCGGCGACGATCCGCAGGGGCATACTGGGGTAACGACAACGATCGTCGAGCGAGGCCGGAGCCCCTCATGATCAGCAGCAGCGAATGGCGGGAGTGGGGGGTCCCGGTCGAGGTGGCCGTCACCGAGTGCGCCGCACTGGTGGAGGCCGAAACGCTGGTGCGCGCCGCGATCGCAGAATCCGAGGCGGCCTGCAACCCCCTGCGCGGCGACGCGGAGATCCACGAGGTCAATCTCGCCCAGGGCATTCCCGTGCAGGTCAGTCCGCGGCTGTCGGCGCTGCTGCGCTCGGCGCTCTGGGTCGCCCGGATGACCGACGGGGCGGTGAGCCCCCTGTCGGCCGACGACGCGGGAATCGACGAGGAGGCCACCCCGCCCATCCATCCGCTTCCGGACTACAGCGACATCCACCTCGACGGCGAGACCGTGCTGGCCCCGTTCGGCGTCAACCTCGACATCACCGAAACGGCCAGGGCCGACACGGCCGATCGGGCCGCCGCGACCGTCGCACGCAGTCTCGAATGCGGTGTCCTGGTGCGCATGGGCGACGTGACGGCCACCGCCGGTCACAGCCCCGCCGGGGGCTGGCAGGTGGTCATCCCCGGAGCCGGCACGGTCGAACTTCCGGCGGGCAGCGCGATGGCGACGCGCGTGCGCGCCGCCGAACCCGACGAGGTGGAAGAGAACGGCGGTAACGACGTCTCCGGGCGGTGGGCGCAGGTGACCGTCATCGCCGGGGACGCGCTGTGGGCCGACGCCGCGGCCGCGGCGGCGCTGCGCCGCGGGGCGCCGGCGGTGCGGTGGCTCGAGCAGTACGATCTCGCCGCCCGGCTCGTGGACAGCGGCGGCCGGGTGCACACGACGCGCCGCTGGTCCCGCCCGCACGCCGCCTGAGCGGCGGAGCTTGCGCCCGAATCGGTGAGCTTGCCCCCGTTTCCGCAGTCGGAAACCGGTGCAAGCCCGCCGTGACGGGTGCCTGCTCTACTTCTGACGCCACCGCCGGATGGTGCGGACGAGGGTGTCGGTGGAGGTGTCGCCGGTGTCCGGGTCCGCCGCGCCGGTCAGGGCCGGTGCCAGGGCCAGGGCCTGGGTCTTGCCGAGTTCGACGCCCCACTGGTCGAACGAGTCGATGCCCCAGATCACGCCCTGGACGAAGGTCTGATGCTCGTACAACGCGATCAACTGGCCCAGCGTCGCCGGGGTCAACGCCGGGGCGAGCAGGGTGGTCGAGGGCCGGTTGCCGGGCATCACCTTGTGCGCCACCAACCCCGGGTCGGTGCCGTCGGCGGCGACCTCGGCCGCGGTGCGCCCGAACGCGAGCACCTTGGCCTGGGCGAGCATGTTCGCCAGCAGGATCTGGTGCATGCTGCCGGTGCCGTCCCGGGTGGGCAGGTCCTCGAGCGCGGCGGCGAACCCGACGAAATCCGCCGGGATCAGCCGGGTGCCCTGGTGCAGCAACTGGTAGAACGCGTGCTGCCCGTTGGTGCCCGGCTCCCCCCAGAAGATCTCCCCGGTGTCGTGGTCCACCGCGGTGCCGTCCCGCCGCACGCTCTTGCCGTTCGACTCCATGGTCAGCTGCTGCAGATACGCCGGCAGCCGGGCCAGGTCCTGACTGTAGGGCAGCACCGCCCGGGACTGGGCGCCGAGCACCGACGCGTACCACACCCCCAGCAGCCCGAGCAGCACCGGCGCGTTCGCCTCCAGCGGGGCGGTGGCGAAGTGCTCGTCGACGGTGTGCATCCCGGCGAGGAACTCGGCGAACCGCACCGGGCCGATCGCGCACATCACCGCCAGCCCGATCGCCGAGCCCACCGAGTACCGCCCGCCCACCCAGTCCCAGAACCCGAACATGTTCGCCGGGTCGATGCCGAACTCGGCGACCTTGCTCGCGTTGGTGGACACCGCCACGAAATGCGCCGCGACGGCGTCCTCGCCGAGGGCTTCGACCAGCCAGCGCCGCGCGGCGGTGGCGTTGGTGAGGGTTTCGACGGTGGTGAACGTCTTCGACGCCACCACGAACAGCGTGGTGGCCGGGTCCAGGCCGGTCAGCTGCGCGGTCAGATCCGCCGGGTCGATGTTGGCGACGAACCGCACCGCCGGGCCGTCGGCGTAGTGCCGCAACGCCCGCGCCACCATCGCCGGGCCCAGATCCGAGCCGCCGATCCCGAGGTTCACCACCGTGGCGATCGGCTCGCCGGTGGCGCCGCGCCAGGTGCCCGAGCGGACCTTCTCGGCGAAGCCGGCCATCGCGTCGAGCACGGTGTGCACCTCGGCGACCACGTCGGTGCCGTCCACGGTCAGCGTCGCCGACCGCGGCAACCGCAGCGCGGTGTGCAGCACCGCCCGGTCCTCGGTGGTGTTGATCCGGTCCCCGGCGAACATCGCATCGCGGCGGGCCTCGAGCCCACACGCCCGGGCCAGCTCCAGCAGCAACCCCACCGTGGTGTCGGTGATCCGATGCTTGCTGTAGTCGATGTACCACTCCCCGACGGTCAGCGAGAACCGCTGCGCCCGGCCCGGATCCGCCGCGAACAACCCCCGCAGATCCACCGCCTCGAGCTCCGAACGGTGCTGGGACAGCTGCTGCCACGGCGCCGTGCCGGTGAGTGTAGTTGTGGCCGTGTTCATTCGGACTTTCCTTCCTCAGGCCAGCGCCCGCAGGCGGGGAGCGAGATCCTTCTCGAACAGGTCGAGGAAGCGCCGCTGATCGTGCCCCGGCGCGTGGAACACCAGATGGTTCAGCCCCGCGTCGACATACGCCGCGACCTTCTCCACCGCCTCGTCCGGATCCGACGCCACGATCCACCGCTTGGCCACCTGCTCGATCGGCAGCGCATCGGCCGCCGCCTCCATCTGCACCGGATCGTCGATGCTGTGCTTCTGCTCCGCCGTCAGCGACAACGGCGCCCAGAACCGGGTGTTCTCCAGCGCCCGCTCCGGATCGGTGTCGTAGGAGATCTTGATCTCGATCATCTTGTCGATCGCCCCGGCGTCCCGCCCGGCCTTGCCCGCACCCTCGGCCACCGCCGGCAACAACTTCCCGGTGTAGAGCTCCATCCCCTTACCCGAGGTGCAGATGAACCCGTCCCCCGCCCGGCCCGCATACCGCGCCACCACCGGACCCCCCGCCGCGATGTACACCGGGATCCCGCCGGCGGGCACGTCGTAGATCGACGCCCCCTTCGTGGTGTAGTACTCCCCGTCGAAGTCGACCCGCTCCCCGGTCCACAGCTCGCGCATCAGGGCCACCGATTCCCGCAACCGCGCGAACCGCTCCTTGAACTCCGGCCACACCCCCGCATACCCGGTGGCGATCTCGTTGAGCGCCTCCCCGGTGCCGACCCCGAGCATCACCCGCCCCGGATACAGGCACCCCATCGTCGCGAACGCCTGCGCGATCACCGCCGGGTTGTACCGGAACGTCGGGGTCAGCACCGAGGTCCCCAACTGCAACCGCGAGGTACGCTCACCGACCGCGGTCATCCACGCCAACGAGAACGGCGCATGCCCCCCGTTGTGCCGCCACGGCTGGAAATGATCCGACACCGTCGCCGAATCCATCCCGTGTTCCTCCGCCAGCACCGCCAGCTCCACCAGCTCCCGCGGCCCGAACTGCTCCGCCGACGCCTTGTACCCCAACTTCAGACCCTGCGACACCACCAACTCCTCGTCGTCGGAAACCTCGGAAACGACGGCAGGACGCGCCGCGGCACGCAGCCGCGAGTGCGCGTCCTGCCGTTGCCGTTTCCCGTTACTTGATGGCGAAACCGCGATAGCCTTCGGCCGCGACGTCGTCGCAGATCTCGCGGTAGGTGTTGAGCCCACCGACGTAGGACATGATCACCCGCGGCTTGCCCGGCACATTGGCGCCCGTGTACCACGAGTTGCCCTCGGGATAGAGCGTGCCCTTCGCCAGTTCGTTGTTGAGCTCGGTCCAATCGTGCGTATACGGCTCGAGCGCCTCGAACCGGCGGGCGCCGCGCTGCTCGAGACGTTCGATGCAGTCGGCGGTCCACTCCACGTGCTGCTCGATCGCGCACACCACGTTGGTGAGCACGTTCGGGCTTCCGGGACCGGTGAGCATGAACATGTTCGGGAACCCGTCGACCGCGATCCCGAGGTACGTGACGGGTCCGTCCTGCCACTTCTCCCGCAGCGTCTCGCCGCCGACACCGGAGATGTCCATCTTCAGCAGCGGACCGGTGATCGCGTCGAACCCCGTGGCGAGGATCACCGCGTCGAGTTCGTGCTCCGTTCCCCCGGCCCGGATGCCCTTGTCCGTGAACTCCTCGAGCGGCGCTTCGCGGAGGGAGACGAGCTCGACGTTCTCCCGATTGAAGGTCTGGAAGTAGTTGGTGTCGAGCGTGATCCGCTTGGCACCCAGCGGGTAGGTCCGCGGTGACAGGTGTTCGGCGAGCTCGGGGTCCTGCACCACCGCGCGGATCTTGCTGCGGAAGAACTCGGCGATGGTCTCGTTGGCCTCCCGGTTGGTGAACAGGTCGGGGTAGGCGGCGATGAGGTCGATCGCCCGGTGCCGGTTCCACCGCTCCTCGTAGACCGCCCACCGCTCCTCGGGGGAGTGGTCGAGCGCGCCGACCTCGAGGGTGTCGGTGTACTGGCCCGACGGTGTGGTCTTCGAGGTCGCCTTGAAAGTCTCGATGTTCTCCTTGAACTCCCGCTTCTCGTCCTCGGTGAGGGGGCGGTTGCCGCAGTCGAGGCTGAACGCCGGAGTCCGCTGGAACACGGTCAGTTTCTCGGCCTGCTCGGCGACGAGCGGGATCACCTGGACGCCGGACGAACCGGTGCCGATCACCCCGACCCGCTTGCCGGTGAAGTCGACGCCCTCGCGTGGCCAGTCGGCCGTGTGGTACGTCGCACCGCGGAAGTTGTTCAGGCCCGGGAAGTCCGGCGTCTGCGACGTGGACAGACAGCCGACCGCGGTCACGAAGTACTTGGTGACGGCGACGTCACCGGAGTCGGTGGTGATCGTCCATCGGTCGGTGTGGTCGTCGAACCGGGCCGAGTCGACCCGGGTCCGGAACCGGAAGTGCTTCTTCACGTCGAGCCTGTCGGCGGCGAAGTTCAGGTAGCGCAGGATCTCCGGCTGGGCGGGATAGCGCTCGGTCCACTCCCACTCGTCGATCAGCTCGGGCGAGAAGGTGTAGGCGTATTCCATGCTGATGCAGTCGCATCGAGCGCCGGGATAGCGGTTCCAGAACCAGGTGCCGCCCACACCTTCGGCGGCCTCGAAGGCGCGGACCGTCAGCCCCATCTCCCGCAGCCGGTGCACCATGTAGATGCCGGAGAAGCCGGCACCGACCACGATCGCGTCGAACTCCTCGGCGGTGTTCTCGGTACCCATGCCGTTCTCCGTCCGATCGGTACCCATGCCGTTCTCCGTCCGATCGGGGCTCATCGGGCGATGTCCGCGCCGGCGAGCACGTCCTCGACCGCCTCGACGACGTAGTCCATGCCGTCCTTCGCGCCCGGCAGGATGTTCACGAACTGGAAGAATCCGTGCATCTGCCCGGTGAACACCTTCTCGCGCAGTGGCACTCCGGCCGAGCGGAGCGCCTGCGCGTACTTACGGCCCTCGTCGTGCAGGACGTCGTGCTCGGCGATCAGCACCGCGGCCGGGGCGACACCGTCGAACGATTCCGCGTTGATCGGGGCGACCTCCCAGCGGGTGCGGTCCTTCGCCTCGGGCACGTACAGGTCCCAGAACCACACCATCGCGTCCCGGGTGAGCATGAGCTCGTTCGCGGGGTCGAGGTAACTGGGTGTGTCGAAGTCGCAGTCGATGACGGGGTAGGCGAGGAACTGCAGGGCGAGTTCGGGACCGTTCTCCCGGGCGGCGCGCTGCGCGACCACCGCGGCGAGGTTGCCGCCGGCACTGTCACCGCCCACGATCAGCGGGGCGTCCGCGGCCGCGTAGGTGGCACGGTTCGCCGCGAGCCACTGCACCGCGGTCCACGCGTCGTCGGCGGCGGACGGGAACACGTGCTCGGGAGCGAGCCGGTAGTCGACGAGGGCGACGACGCAGCCGGTGCGCTCGGCGAGCTGACGGCCGAGCGTGTCGTACCCGTCGAGGCTCCCGACCACCCAGCCCCCACCGTGCAGGTAGGCGATGACGCCGCGGGCGTTGTCGGTCGGCACCAGGAGCCGGATCGGCAGTTGGTGACCGTCCGGAGTCGGCACGGTGCGGTTTTCCACCCGGGTCATCTCCGGGCCGTCGCCGTAGAGCGGCGTGAAGCCTTCGCTCATCGCGCGGGCCTCCTGCGGGGCCATCTCGTGCAGGGGCGGACCGCCTGCCTTCGCCATCTCGGCAAGAAACGCGGTGGTGGCCGGGTCGAGGGCCATGGCATCTCCTTCGTGTGCGGCATGGGTTTCGACAGACGTCGACGACTCCCGATCGGATGCGCAGAGTCGGCGCCCAGCGAGTGATGCACATCACCATAACCATACGCATGATTATTTGCAATACCGGCGCGCTAGGGCCTTTATCTATGCGCATGATTGGTCTAGCTTGGAAGCGAGAGTTCCGGGGCATCTCCCCGCATCTACTACGGAAGGCCACCGACCATGACTGCCGGAAACCAGGACACCGCGCTGCAGAGCCCTATCGACACCGTCGTCTCCGACCGTGCCTTCCTCGAGTGCCCCCGCTGGCACGACGGACGGGTATGGGTCTCGGATCTCTATCGGCACGAGGCGATCTCGATCGGCGCCGACGGTGCGGTGACCGTCGAGGCCACCCTCCCCGGCGACGAGCCGTCCGGCCTCGGCTGGCTGCCCGACGGCCGCCTGCTGATCACCGCGATGGAGTCCGGGCGGATCATGCGCCGCGAGCACGACGGCGAGATCGTCGTCCACGCCGACCTCTCGTCGGTCGCCACCGGCAAACTCAACGACATGGTGGTCGCCGAGGACGGCACCGCGTACGTGGGCAGTTTCGGCTTCGAGTTCAAGCGCGACACCCCGATCGCGCCGGCCAACCTGATCCGTGTCGCGCCCGACGGGTCCTTCACCGTCGAGGCCTCGGATCTCCGCTTCCCCAACGGCATGGTGATCACCCCCACCGGCACGCTGATCGTCGCGGAAAGCATGGGCAACAAGCTGACTGCGTTCGACATCGGTTCCGACGGCCGGCTCGGCGGGCAGCGCACCTGGGCCGCGTTCGGTCCGGACCTGCCCACCGACTCCGTCAAGGCCGCGATGAGCGCCGCGGCGGTCGCGCCGGACGGCATCTGCCTCGACAGCGACGGTGCGGTGTGGGTCGCCGACGCCCTCAACCGGCGGGTCATCCGCGTCGAGGAGGGTGGCGCGATCACCGGCGAGGTCGTGTTCCCGACCGGGGTGTTCGCGTGCATGCTCGGCGGCCCGGAGGGCAACACCCTCTACGCCTGCGCCGCGCCGAACTCCTCGGAGGCCGCCCGTCGTCACACGCGCGACGCGAGCCTGCTCGCCACCCGCGTCGGCGCCACCCACGGCGGTCGCCCGTAGGACGGCCCCCAGGACATGGGGAAGGGCGGCGATTCGTCGAATCGCCGCCCTTCCCTGTTGTTCGGCTCGATCAGTACGGCGCGTACGCCGCCGCGGAGGCCGGCTGGTCCAGCACGCGGTCCACGGTGATGCGCTTGCGTTCGATGAGCAGTGTCCCTTCACGCTCGGCGAACGTGTCGGCGTAGCGCCCGTACAGCCGCTGCGTGCCCTCGGGGCCGGCCACCGTGGCCTCGAAGTACGCGTCGACCCGCACCCGGCCGCCGCCCTCGTCGGACACGCGGACGTTGGTGATCGCGTGGCGGGAGAACTCCGCGCCGGACTCGGCGAAGGCACGGTAGACGCCGAGGAACTCCTCCGGGCCCGCATCCTCCTTGCCGTTCTGGGTGATCGAGACGTCCTCGGTGATCAGCGCGCGCAGGGCGTCGAGGTCGCCCTCGTCCACGGCGGTCGCGTACGCGTACATCACGTCCTCCGCGCGGCGCGCGAGATCGGGAGAAACCGCAGTCATATCGGGTCCTTCGCTTTCGTCGTGGGTCAGGGAAGCTGGATCAGCTTGGTTTCGAAGAACGCGTCGAAGCCCTCGATGCCGCCCTCGCGGCCGAGACCGGACTGCTTGTAGCCGCCGAAGGGCTGCACGACGCACATCGCGTAGCCGTTGACGGAGATCTGGCCGGTGCG
>NZ_WVTE01000100.1:0-8382 GCF_009939605.1 Rhodococcus sp. YH1
GGAACACGCTCGACCAGCGGTACTCGCCGGTGAGCGCGTGCACCGCGCCGATCCACACGACGGCCGGTGCGGCGATCCGGGCGACGCTGAGCAGGGTGGTGCTCATCCGCGCCGTGGCGATCGTGCTCATCGTCGGCTCGCATCTGCACCTGTTCGCCCTCGTGGGCGGGGCACACGTGCTGCTCGCGGCCGCGGGCTACAACTACGCGCGATTCCAACTGCCCAAGCCCCGCGCCGAGCGGCTGCGCACCACCCTGCTCAGCGTCGCCCGGATCGCCGCACCGGCCGTCGTGTGGATCGGCGCGGTGCACGCGCTCACCGGCGAGTACCGCTGGTCGAGCGTGTTCCTGCTCAACGGGGTGCTCGGACCGCCCGCGTGGACGAAGGAATGGCGGTACTGGTTCATCGAGGCGCTGGTGTACGCGCTCGTCGCGGTGGCTCTGTTGCTCGCCGTGCCGTGGTTCGACCGGCACGAGCGACGGTTCCCGTTCGCGTTCCCGCTCGCGCTGGTGGGCGTGGGCCTGCTGACCCGGTACGAGGTGCTCGGGCCGGACATGCCGACCAGTCAGATCCTGGCGTCGTACGTGGTGTTCTGGCTCTTCCCGCTCGGCTGGGCGGCCGCCCGGGCGACCGCGGTGTGGCAGCGGCTGGTGGTGTCCGTCCTGGCGGTGGCGACGGTGCCGGGGTTCTTCCATGCCGAAACCGACCGCACCGCTCTCGTGATCGGCGGCCTGCTCCTGCTGATCTGGGTGCCGCGGACCTGGTGGCCGGCGCTGCTGGTGCGGCCGGCCGAGGTGCTCGCCGCCTCGTCGCTCTACATCTACCTGACCCACTTCACGGTCTATCCGCTGCTGCGGGACATCGACCCGTGGCTCGCGTTCGCGGCGTCGCTCGTGGTGGGTGTGGCGTACTGGCAGCTGTGGGTGCGGCTCGGCCGGCTGTGGGGCCACTTCGGCCGGGTATCCGTCCTCACCATGCTTGCGCGGCGTGGTGCTACCCGCGCGCGTGAGAACGCGCGCGGGTAGCACCGACGGGCGCGGATGTCCGGCGCCTTCTCGTCAGGGCAGCAGCCGGTCGATGAAGCTGTTGCTGAATATCCGATGCGGGTCGAGCCGGTTGTACACCGCCCGCGCGGAGTCCCAGTTCTCGTCCGCGGGCACGCCTTCCCGATAGGTGTCGGGCAGGACCTGCTCGATGACCCGCTGGTCCGTGTACGGCAGTTCGGGGCCGAACGCCCAGCCCTTGGACCATTCGGGCCGGAAGGTGGAGTCGGCGTTGTTGTAGTGACCGCGCATCCACTGCTCCATCTCGCGGTAGAACGCGAACATGCCGGGGGTGCCCGGCACCCCGAGCACGTTGAGCCAGATCGCGGTGTCCCACTCGGGGTGGTCGGGTCGCGGCCGGGTCGCGGAGATGGTCGGCGGCCCGGCGGACGGGACCCGCACGTCGTCGGGTTGATCGAGCCCGCAGCACCGGATCTCGACCGGGCCGTTGAGCGGGTACTGCCCCAGCGCCCGGTAGTGCTCGATGCGTTCGTGGAACCACTGCGTGAAGTCGTGGATCACGTTCGCGATGTTGGCGCGGTTGGTGAGGACCGCGCCGCCGCCCTCCGTGAGCCGCAGGGTGGTGGCCTTGATGTAGAACTGCAGGTCCTTGGACCAGCCCCAGATGTCGCTCGAGTTCGTGGCGGCGAGGCCGGCGACGGTGGTGTTGTAGTAGACCTGCCCGAAAGCCGGCGCGATGGCGGGGTTCCCGGCCGTCATCTGCCCGAGCAGGTCGGTGACGGGCTCGGGGACGTTGTCCGAGAACGGATAGTTGTACGGGCCGAACACCTCTCGGGACGTCACCGGCTTCTGCGGAGCGAGGGACCACACCTTCATCCACGGCTTGTCGGTGAACGGATACCAGATCGCCTCCGCGCGCCCGCAGGCCCGCACGAAGCTCTCGAAGGTGCGTCCCGGTGCTCCGGCAGGCGCGAACAGCTCGCGCCAGTCGATGTCGGTGTAGCTCTGGCACCGCATCCGGGTGTCCGGGCCGGCCTGCAGGGTGACCGAGGTGACGAACGTCCGGCCGAGGTGGGCGAGCAGCGCAGTGATGTCCGCGTCGGCGCGCGTGTAGGTGCGCAGCGCGTACTCGCTGCCGTTCCACGCCACCGTGGTCAGTTCTGTGACGAGATTGCTCAGCGAGCCGAAGGTGTGTCCCGGGACGTTCTTTTCGCCGTCGGCGGGCAGCGCCGCACCGTGCGCGTTGACGGCCAGTGCACCGGCGATGGACAGCACCCCGGGTGCGGGGAGGTTGGCCCAGCCGAGGCCGTGCCCCTGCAGCGCCGTGGTGATCGCGTCGAGTGTCGCTCCGGCTCCGGCGGTGACGGTGGCGGGGTCCGAACCGGAGTGCACCGACACCCCGTTCAGATGCGCCATCGTGTCCGCCAGGATCACCCTGTCCACCGGTGCGCCGTTGACGATGGTCAGCGGAGTCCAGCCGTGCATCGCGCCACGCGGCCGGACGGTGTAGCCGTGAGCGTGGGCCCAGTTCGCGAGCCGGACGACGTCCTCGGGACTGCGCGGGGCGCACGTCCAGATCGCGTCGAGCATGATCTCCTTGGACCAGTTCTGGTAGGCCTGCTGGTAGAGGGCGATGCCGTCGGGAAACGCGGCCGGGGTGGTCAGGGTGGCACCGGACGAGCCGGCCGGTACGGCGTGGACGGGGGTCCAGCCGCCGAGCGCGGTGGCGGCGAGCGCGCCCGCGCCGGCGGCGAGGAAACCCCGGCGCGACAGGCGCAGGGGTTCGGTGCGAATCGTCATGAACACACTGCTTTCTCACCGGCCCGTGGCGGGCCGGTGCTGGGGGAGGACGGGGTGTCAGGCGATGGTGAGGACCACGTCGGTGAGGGCGGGCGCGAGGTCGCGCTCGACCACCGCGGCGGTCGCGAGCAGCCGGTCGCCGGTGCGCCACGCGCGCACCCGCAGGGTCTCGCCGGGAAAGACGACGCCGGCGAACCGGGCCGTGAATCCGCGCACGGACGCGGCATCACCGTCGAGCGCCGCGTCGGTGAGCGTCTTGCAGACGATCCCGTACGTGCACAGCCCGTGCAGGATCGGAGCGGGGAACCCGGCGGCCTGCGCGAACTGCGGGTCCGAGTGCAGCGGGTTGCGGTCGCCGCACAGCCGGTACAGCAGGGCCTGTTGCGGCAGCGTCGCGACATCCACCTCGAAATCGGGTGCCCGGTCTGGCAATTCGACGGACTCGGACGGTCCGCGTTCGCCGCCGAAGCCGCCCTCGCCGCGGGCGAAGATGGACGAGCGGGCCGTCCACAGCGGGTTGCCGGCCGGATCCGTGGTCGTCGACTCCTGCACGATCACCGCGGCCTTGCCCTTGTCCCACACCTCGGCGATTCGGGTCACGGTGCGGCCCTTGCCTTCCGGTGGCAGGGGAGCGTGCACCGTCACCTCCTGGCTGCCGTGCACCACCTTCGCCAGGTCGATCTCGATGCCCGGGAACGAGACCTTCGGCGGCTCGGTGTCGTGGAACGTCGCGGCGACGGTGGCGAAGGTGGGCAGGACCTGCGGATCGCCGTCGCGCAGGTAGCGCAGCTCACCGAGGTCGGTGGGACGCGCGCCGGCGCCGAGACCGAGGTGATAGAGCTGAACGTCGCTGCTGCTCCAGGCGAATTCCTGGGCGGGCAGTTCGGCGCCGAGTGCGACGGCGGGATCGATGGGCACGCGGGACCCTTTCTGTTCGGCGGACGGGGTTCGGTCGGATCGAGTGCGGCTCAGTGCAGTTCGGCGGTCTCGGAGATCGGCTGCGCGGCGGGCTGCTCCGGTCGGCCGAGGGCGTCGAGGACCGCGAGATAGGCGAAGGTCATGGCCGGGCCGATCGTGGCGCCGGGGCCGGCGTAGGTGTGGCCCATGACGGGACCGCTGGCGTTGCCGGCCGCGTAGAGACCCTCGATCACGGTCCCGTCCTCGCGCAGGACCCGGGCGTCGGCGTCGGTGCGCAGGCCGCCCTTGGTGCCGAGATCGCCGGGCACCACCTTGATCGCGTAGAAGGGGGCCTTGTCGATGGCGCCGAGGCTCGGATTGGGCTTGTTGCGCGGGTCGCCGTAATAGTGGTCGTAGCCGGATTCGCCGCGTCCGAAGTCCTCGTCCCGGCCCGCGCGGGCGAAGCCGTTGAATCGTTCGACGGTCGCGGTGAGGGCCTGCGCCGGCACGCCGATCTTCTCGGCGAGCTCGTTGATCGAGCCGGCCTGGACCACCACACCCGCCTTCAGCCAGCGCTTGGGGAAGGGACTGCGGGGCGTGATGCCGGCGAAGGTGTAGCGATTGCGGTAGCGCTGGTCGAGGATCATCCAGCACGGGATGTTCTCGCCGGGTCCGTCGCCCCGGCCGTGGCGGCCGCCGTACATGGCGTGCACCGCCTCGACGTACGGAGCGGATTCGTTGACGAAGCGCCGGCCGGCCGCGTTGACCATCATCGAGCCCGGCAGGCTGCGCTCGGACAGGGCGAACCACGGGCCGCCGGTGAGCGGGAAGGACGGGCCCCACCAGGCGTCGTCCATGAAATCGACGGCGGCACCGAGAGCCTGGCCCGCGCGGATGCCGTCCCCGGTGTTGGCCTTCGCGCCGACGGTCCACTCGGTGCCGATCGGGGCGCGCTGATACTGCGTGCGCATCTGCTCGTTGTGCTCGAAGCCGCCGGAGGCGATCACGACGCCGCGGCGGGCCCGGATGGTGTGCAGCTGTCCGTCCGACTCGACGCGCACACCGCGCACCAACCCGTCCTCGACGACGAGGTCCGTCAGGGCGGTGTTGAGCAGCAGCGGTACCCCGGCGTCGCGCAGGCCGACGCGGAGTCCGGCCATGAGCGCCTGGCCGCGGACCAGCAGGTGCTTCCTCGTCGCGCGGGCCCACAGGTATCGCATGCCGACCTTCGCGGCGCGGACCGGTCCGCGCGGGTTGCGCATGAGGAGGTTGAGCCACTTGTAGTCGGCCTGGGTGATGACGAAGTTCGGCGGGCCCTTGACGTAGTCGGGCTCGAGCAGGGCGAGATCGTCGCCGAGGCGCTTGCCGTCGAACGGCTTCGGCTCGACGGACCGCCCGCCGAGCCGGCCGCCGGGGGCCTCGGGGTAGTAGTCGGAGTAGCCCGGTACCCACTGCAGTTCCAGGGCGCTGTGCTTCAGCACGAAGGACAGCATCTCGGGCCCGCGGTCGATGTAGGTGTCGATCTTGTCGGCGGGCACCACGTCGCCGATGATGCTGTGCAGGTAGGTGCGGGCCGAGTCCGGGGTGTCGGTGACCCCGGCGGCCCTCAGGGCCTCGTTGTTCGGGATCCACACCCCGCCGCCCGAGCGCGCGCTCGAGCCGCCGTAGTGGGGTGCCTTCTCGATCAGGACGACGCTCGCGCCCTGGTGCGCGGCGGTCAGCGCGGCGGTCATTCCGCCGGCACCGCTGCCGACTACGACGATGTCGTATTCCTGCTTGATCATGTAGAACACGTTATAGAATGATGGCGCGGTGAGTCCATCCCCTCTGCCAGGAAGAATCACCCGCACACCACGGGCCGAACGGAAACAGGTTGCAGAACATGCCGGTCGCCGGTGAACAGGAAGGAACCGCAATGCTGCCGACACAACTGCGCACCCGGCTGGCGGACGAGCTCGAGGCCGCCGAACGCGACCGCACCCCCGTCGGCCCGCTCGTGGCCCGGCACCCCGACATCGACGTCGTCGACGCCTACGAGATCCAGCTGATCAACATCCGTCGCCGGCTCGCGGCCGGTGCCCGCGTGGTCGGCCACAAGGTCGGGCTGTCCTCGCTGGCCATGCAGCAGATGATGGGCGTGGACGAACCCGACTACGGCCACCTGCTCGACGACATGCAGGTCTTCGAGGACCGGCCCGTCGACACCTCGCGGTACTGCTTCCCGCGGGTGGAAGTCGAGGTGGCCTTCGTGCTCGGCAAGGACCTGCCCGGCGCGGACTGCACCGAGAGCGACGTCCTCGACGCCACCGTCGCGTTCGCGCCGTCCATCGAACTGATCGACAGCCGGATCAAGGACTGGAAGATCGGCCTCGCGGACACCATCGCCGACAACGCCTCCTCCGCCGGATGGGTGCTCGGCGCGCAGCGGGTGGCGCCGTCCGGCGTCGACATCAAGGGCATCGACGCCGTGCTCACCCGCAACGGCGAACGGATCGCCGAGGGGCGCAGCGACGCGGTGCTCGGCAATCCCGTCACCGCCGTCGCCTGGCTCGCCCGCAAGGTCGAGAGTTTCGGAGTGCGGCTGAAGGCGGGCGACATCGTCCTGCCCGGCTCGTGCACCCGGGCCGTCGACGCGCGCCCCGGCGACGAGTTCCACGCCGAGTTCGCGGGACTGGGCTCCGTCTCGCTCACGTTCTCGTGACCACCCGGTCCCGACTGCAAGGAGAAACAATGGCCAAGGCAAGTGTCGCGATCGTCGGGTCGGGCAACATCAGCACCGACCTGCTCTACAAACTGCAGCGTTCGGACCTGCTCGAGCCGCGGTGGATGATCGGCATCGACCCGGCGAGCGAGGGCCTCGCCCGCGCCCGCACGCTCGGCCTGGAGACATCGGCCGAGGGCATCGACTGGTTGCTCGCGCAGCCGGAGAAGCCGGACCTGGTGTTCGAGGCGACGTCCGCGTACGTGCACCGGGCGGCGGCGCCGAGGTACGAGGCGGCCGGCATCCGGGCGATCGACCTCACCCCTGCCGCCGTCGGACCGGCCGTCGTGCCACCGGCGAACCTCGGGGCGCATCTCGACGTGCCCAACGTCAACATGATCACCTGCGGCGGTCAGGCCACCATCCCGATCGTGCACGCCGTCTCCCGGGTGGCGGACGTGCCCTACGCCGAGATCGTGGCGTCGGTGGCGTCGGTGTCCGCCGGGCCGGGCACCCGCGCCAACATCGACGAGTTCACCAAGACCACCAGCCGGGGCATCGAGACCATCGGCGGTGCCCGCAAGGGCAAGGCGATCATCATCCTCAATCCGGCGGACCCGCCGATGATCATGCGCGACACCATCTTCTGTGCCATCCCCGAGGACGCCGACCGGGACGCGATCGCCGAGTCCATCCACCGCGTCGTCGCCGACGTGCAGGAGTACGTGCCCGGCTACCGCCTGCTCAACGAACCACAGTTCGACGAGCCGACCGTCGTGTCCGGCGGGCACGCCACCGTCACCACCTTCGTCGAGGTGGAGGGCGCCGGCGACTTCCTGCCGCCGTACGCCGGCAACCTCGACATCATGACCGCGGCCGCCACCAAGGTGGGCGAGGAGATCGCCCGCGCGCTCCTCTCGGCGGACTCCCTCCCCTCGAACTCCACCGTGAAGGCCTGACTCCGATGACCTCTTCGAACTCCGACCTCCGTCGCGACGACATCTTCTTCGAGCCGTCGTGGGACATCCGCGTGACCGACACGTCGCTGCGCGACGGCTCGCACCACAAGCGTCACCAGTTCGACCGGGAGGAGGTGCGCGCCGTCGTCGCCGCCCTCGACCTCTCGGGCGTCCCCGTCATCGAGGTCACGCACGGCGACGGCCTCGGCGGGTCCTCGTTCAACTACGGGTTCTCGAAAGTGCCGGAGCAGGAACTGATCAAGATCGCCGTCGACACCGCGCAGCACGCGAAGATCGCCTTCCTCATGCTGCCCGGTGTCGGCATCAAGGAGGACATCATCGAGGCGCAGGACAACGGCGCCTCGATCTGCCGCATCGCCACCCACTGCACCGAGGCGGACGTGTCCGTCCAGCACTTCGGGCTCGCCCGCGAGCGCGGGCTCGAGACCGTGGGCTTTCTGATGATGGCGCACACCGTCACCCCGGAGAAGCTGGCCGAGCAGGCCCGCATCATGGCCGACGCGGGCTGCCAGTGCGTGTACGTCGTCGACTCGGCCGGCGCGCTCGTTCTCGAGCAGGTCGCCGAACGCGTCGAGGCGCTCGTCGCGGAGCTGGGTTCCGACGCGCAGGTCGGCTTCCACGGGCACGAGAATCTCGGCCTGGGCGTGGCGAATTCGATCGCGGCGGTCCGCGCGGGTGCCAAGCAGATCGACGGGTCGGCCCGCCGGTTCGGCGCGGGTGCCGGCAACACCCCGGTCGAGGCGTTCGTCGGCGTGTGCGACAAGGTGGGGATCAAGACCGGCATCGACTTCTTCGCCGTCGCGGACGCCGCGGAGGACGTCGTGCGCCCCGTGATGCCCGCCGAGTGCCTGCTCGACCGTCAGGCCCTGATGATGGGCTACGCCGGGGTGTACTCGAGCTTCCTGCGCCACGCCGAGCGCCAGGCCGAGCGGTACGGGGTCTCCGCCGCGGAGCTGCTGGTGCGGGCGGGCAAGCGCAAGCTCATCGGCGGCCAGGAGGA
>NZ_WVTE01000101.1:0-8145 GCF_009939605.1 Rhodococcus sp. YH1
CGTGCACGTCGGCCGTCTCGCCCACCTGGACGCGGGTGTCACCGGCTCGCGTATCACGATGCAGCTCGACCCGGACGCGATCCGGAACATCCCGGCAGCAGTGCGGGTGCGGATCGTGCCGCGCACCCTGTTCGGTGACGTCTTCCTCGAACTGGTGCCGCCCGGCGACCCCGCCGCCGGGCCGCGCCTGCGCGACGGTGCGCAGGTCACCGCGGACACCTCGGCCGAGGCCGTGCAACTGGCCGGCCTGTACTACACCACCACGGAGCTGCTGCAGGAACTGCGCCCGGACCGGCTCGCGGTCGCGCTCGACGCGATGAGCCAGGCGCTCGCCGGCCGCGGTGAGACCCTCGGCCGGACCCTCGACCGCACCGCCGCGCTCACCGAGCAGCTCGGTCCCCGGATCGACGCAGGCCTGGCGGTGTCGCCGCAGCTGGCGGCGGTGACCGAGGCCATGGCCGCAGCGACGGACGACATGATCGGCACGATGCAGAACGCGGCCACGCTCTCCGAGATCGTCCTCGAGCGCCGGGACGGCATCGCGCGGCTGCTGCGCGGCGGCGCCGGCCTGGCCGCCGAGGGCTCCGCGCTGATGTCGGAGAACACCGACCGGATCATCTCGGTCGTCCGCAACGGCGGCCCGGTGCTCGGTACGTTCGCCGCGGACACCACCGGCCTCGACGACACCCTGCGCTACCTCACGACCTTCGGCGACGCCGGCGCGCGGGTCTTCGCCACCGGCCGGTTCGACATCACCGCGGTCGTGGATTTCTCCGATCCGATGCCGTATACCGCGGCGGACTGCCCGCGCTACCCCGGGCTCGACGGCGCGAACTGCGGTGACCCGGTCGACGGCCGGCCGGTCCTCTCGGCCGCCACCGAACGCGACACCCTCGGCTACCTGGAGCAGATCGCGGGCGGTGTGGATCCGTCCGACCCGAAGGCGACGGAGGTGGACCCGTCCACCGCGACCTCGGTTCTGCTGGCCCCCCTGGTCCGCGGCACGGAGGTGGCGGTCTCGTGAACACGCTGCTCCGGCCGGCGCTGCGCCTGGCGGCGTTCTGCACGGTGGGGGTCCTCGCCGCGGTCGTCGTCGGCAACACCCTCGACAGGACCGTCACCGGGCCCACCCGCGACTACGCCGCCGAGTTCACCGACGTCGAGGGGCTGAGCCCCGGCAGCGACGTCACGCTCGCCGGCGTGCGCGTCGGGCGCGTCTCGGACGTGACGTTCGCCCCCCGGGACGACGGGACCTCGCGGGCAGTGGTGGATTTCGAGATCGACTCGGAATTCGAGCTCACCACCGATGTCACCGCCGACATCAACTACGGCGACATGATCGGCGTCCGGTACGTCGCGCTGACACTGCCGGAGCGCAGCACCGGCACGGTACTGCCGGAGGGCGCGACGATCCCGATCGAGCAGACCGCACCCGCCCTGGATCTCACCGCGCTCGTCAACGGATTCGAGCCGCTGTTCGAGTCGATCGATCCGGCGCAGATCAATGCGCTCGCCACCGCGGTGATCGAGGCGTTCCAGGGGCAGGGCGGCACCCTCGATTCCCTGCTGCTGCACATCGCCGCGGTCAGCAGCGACATCGCCGACCACGAGCAGGTCTTCGACAGTCTGGTCGGCAGTCTCGAGACGCTCGTCGCCGTGGCGGACCGGCGCGGCGAGGACATCAGCCGGCTGCTCTCCGGGCTGGCCGTCGTCGGTGACGCACTCGCCGGGGACGGTGAGCAACTCGCCACGCTCGTCGACCGTGGCAGCACCGCGGTGCGTTCGACGGCGGTGCTCATGGCCGGCGCGATGGCGCCCCTCGACCGGTCCGTCACCGATCTGCGGGTGATGACCGACGCCTGGATCCCGCAGACGGAGAACTTCGAGCAGGCGGTGCGCCGGCTGCCGGAACTGGCCGACAGCCTCAACCGCATCAGCGACTACGGCGGCTGGCTGAACCTCTACATGTGCAACTTCACCATCAAGGCAGGCGATTTCGAAACCAACATCTTCGGTTCGACGTACTCGGAGGTGTGCCGATGAGGCGCGCGCAGCAGATTCGCGACGCGCTGCGGGCCGTGTTCGCGGGCCGCCGCGGCCGCGCCGGCAACCCGCTCGTCGTCGGGGCCGTGGACATCGTCCTCGTCGCCCTGGTGATGACCGTCGCCCTGGCCGCGCCCCGGGCCACGTACCTGCTCCGGACGAACGGCTACACCGCGGAATTCGCCAACGCCGCCGGTCTGCAACCCAACGATCCGGTGTATGTGGCGGGTGTGCCCGCCGGACGGGTGGAGAGCCTCGAGCTCGCGGCGGACCGGGTGATCGTGGCGTTCCGCGTCGACGGCGGCCAGCCGCTCGGCGACCGGACGACCGCCGAGGTGCGGCTCAGGACCATCCTCGGGAAGATCTACCTGGCAGTGACGCCCGCCGGTGCCGGAGAACTGCCCGGCGGGCGTATCCCCCTGGCGCGGACCTCCGTTCCGTACAGCCTCGACGACCTCGCGTCCGAGGCGCAGCACGTGGCCCGGGAACTCGACGTGCCCGCCCTCGAGGCGATGATGCACACCCTGGCCGACGCCGTGCCGTCCGACCCGGGCCGGATCGCCGATGCGCTCGCCGGAGCCACCGCCGCGGCGGAGATGCTGTCCCGCAACGACGCCCGCATCTACTCCCTGCTGCAGGCGTCGAAGTCGCTCACGTCCATCGTGGCGGGCCAGAGCCGGGACGTCGAGCTGCTCGTGCAGAACGCCACGACCGTGGTGTCGATCCTCGAAGCCCGTAAGGATTCCCTCGTGCAACTCGTCGAGGATCTGCGGCTGCTCACCGAGCACACCGCGACGTTCCTGACCGACAACTCCGGCGAAATGGACGCGTTGCTGGGGAACATGCGGTCGGTGACCGACACGCTGAACCGCAACGCCGAGCAGATCGACGTGCTGATGACCCGGCTTCCGCCCGCCCTGCGCGCCGCGGCCGACGCCTCGGGCAACGGCAACTGGGTCGACGTCCACGCCCCGGCCGGGCCGATCCCGGACAACCTGCTGTGTGCCCTCGGAGTGATGGAGGGTTGCCGGTGACCACCGTCGGAACCACGCGGAAGACCCGGCTGCTGCGCGGTATCGGGATCGTCGTCGTCGCGGCGCTGTGTGCTGCCGCTGCCTGGTACGTGTTCGTCGGGACCGACCGCACCCGCACCGTGACCGCCGAGTTCGCGTCCGTCGGAGGCATCTACCCGGGGAGCAAGGTCGCGGTCCTCGGCCTGCCCGTCGGCACCGTCGAAGCCGTGGAACCGGCCGGAACGGTGGTCGAGGTGACGATGCGGATCCCCGACGACATCACGCTGCCGGCCGACGTGTCGGCGTTCGTGATGAACCCGTCGATCATCAGCGACCGGTTCGTGGAACTGAGCCCGGTGTACACCGCCGGACCGCGGTTCGAGGGCGACGATGTCATTCCGCCCGAACGCAGTCACGCGCCGATCAACTGGGACGAACTGCTCGAGAGCGTCGATACGATCGCCGCGGCACTGGGACCGGAATCCGGGTCGCTCGGATCCACCCTCGACCTCGCCGCCGGCGCCACCGCAGGCCTCGGGCCGGAGATCAACCGGGCGCTGCGCGCGCTCGGGTCGGCCGGCTCGGTGCTCGGTGCCCGGTCCGAGGACATCGGTGCCCTCGTCGACGACCTCGGCGTCGCGGTTGCCGCCGTCGATGCCCGGCAGGGCTCCCTGTCCGAGCTCGCCGGGGGGCTGTCCGAACTCGGCGCCGAGATGCAACGACAGAACCTCGACGTCGCCGGGCCGATCGGTCAGCTGACGACCATCCTCGATCGGCTCGACGTCCTGCTCGGCTCCCGCGGCGAGGACATCGCCGCCGTCGTCTCGAACGCCCAGGTCCTCACCGGGCAGTTCGCACAGCACGAGGTCGACTTCGCCGAGTTCATGGACGTGCTGCCGCTGGCGATGCAGAACATCGACAACACGATCGGCGCCGACACCACCGCGCGTATCCGCCTGAACATCTCCACCCAGGTCGGCCAGTTTCCCCGCGCGAGGGAACTCTGCGAGCGCGAGCGCCTTCCCCTGTGCACGGGCGCCGGCTTCACCAACCCGATCACCGTTCCCTTCGACCTGTCCGATCCGTTCCAGGACCTCGTGCCGGAGTCGCTCGACCGGGCGCTGAACGAGGGAGGCGTCCGGTGAGTCGTTGGGGAAGAACGGGATTCGTCGCTGCGCTGACCGCGGTGGCCGTCTCGGTGACCGGCTGCGGACTGGGTCTGCATCAGTTGCCGACGGGACGCAGCGGCGCCGGCGAGACCTACCGCGTGATCGCCGTGTTCGACGGAGCCGATCGGATCGATCCCGGCACCGAGGTGCGGGCAGGTCAGGCTGTGGTCGGCCGGGTCCACGGGATCTCGACGGACGGGCACCGGGCCTTCCTCGAACTGAGCATGAGTGAATGGGCCGCGCTTCCGTCGAACGTCGGTGCCTCCGTGCGGCTGCCGTCCGCGCTGGGCAACCCGTTCGTCCAGATCGATCTGCCGGAGCAGCCGTCGCCGGAGTTGCTCGCCGACGGCGACGTCATCGACCGGACGGAGATGGGGCCGGAACTCGAGGCCACGTTCGCGATGCTCGGACAGGTGATCAACGGCAGCGGTCTGGACCAGCTGCGCACGATCACCACCGAGCTGAACGCCGCCTTCGGCGGCCGGGGGCAGACCGTTCGGGAACTGCTCGAGCGGACGGACCGGACGATGGCGCTGGCCGCCGAGAACGGCGACGACATCTCGCGGGCGCTGCGGGCCACCGACGCGGTGGCCGCGCGGCTGGCGCAGCAGCAACAGCTGATCGACGACGGTCTGGCGAGCAGCGCGGAGGTCGTGGACCTGCTCGCCGCTCAGGAGCAGGACCTCCGGTCGCTGGTCTCGAGCACCTCGTCGGTGCTCACCTCGCTGGACACGGTGCTGGCGGACTCCGGCCGGATCGGCGGAGCGGTCGACGACCTGGACGAAATACTGTCCGGGATAAGGGACTTCAACAACACCGTGGGGTCTGCGCTGACCAACATGAACGCCTTCATGGACGGCTTCGCGCGGTCCGTGCACGGCGACTACCTGTTGTTCGACGGCGCCCTGGACGTGCCGGGAGCGATCGACATGCTGCTCACCGGCGGCGTTCCGGTGACGATGCTCGGCGAGTCGCCGCCGGTCACCGTCCCGGCGGGGCTGCCGGACCTGCTTCGGGGCGGTGTTCGATGAAACACCCGGTGCTGGTGCAGGTTTCACTGTTCGTTGTGGTAGGCCTGCTGGCCACCGCCTTCGGCGTCCGTTACGTCCTGGGCCCGCAGAGCTTCGGTGGCGGCATCGAGGTGCGAGCGCACCTGGTCGATGCCCGCGGTATCGGCCCCGGAACGACGGTGACCTACCGCGGGGTCGCGGTAGGGGAGATCGAATCGGTGACGATCGACGACGGCGGTCGCGGCTCGACGGCGGTGCTCGTGCTGGATCCGGACACCCGCATCCCGGTGGGCAGCACCGGACGGATCGCCACCGCGACCGCGATCGGCATCCTCACCCTCGACATCGAACCGCAGACCGCCGACGGCCCCTACCTGACGGACGGCGACACCGTCGAGGTCCCGGCGGACGAGCAGGGACTGCGTCTCGATCAGCTGCTCGTGCGGATGAGCGCACTGGTCGAGAGCATCGATCCGCAGTCCGTCGCCACGCTCGGCGAGACGTGGGGCACCGCCCTCGCCGGGACCGGAGCGGACCTGCAGTCGATGATCGAGAACGCCGACGCCCTCTCCACGATGGCATCCGAACGGGCGCCGGCCCTGGCGGCACTTCTCGAACAGGGTGTCGATCTGGTGAACACGCTCGCCGAGGACGCCGGCACCTTCCCGGGTGCGATGCGCGCCGTCCGGGACGTCTCCGACCAGCTCGTGGGCAGCCGGGACGCGCTCGTGTACCTGCTGGACCGGTCGCCGGACGCGCTGGCGAAGACGGAGGAGCTGTTCGCCGAGACCCGCGACGACTACGGGCTGCTGCTGACGAACCTGGTGACCGTGGGCGATGTGCTCGCCCCGCGGACCCCGGCGCTGGCGACCGGCCTCGACTCGATCCCTGCGGCACTCGGCGATCTGACCTCGGTGGTCAAGGGCGACCGCGGCGACTTCTCGCTCGTCGCCACGCAGGGTCCGGTCTGCTACTACGACACACAGCGCCGCACGGTCGGCGACGAAAGCCCCCGCACGCCGAACCTGTCGCTCTACTGCCCGCCGGGCGAAGACCTCGCCCAGCGCGGCGCCCGCGTCGCGCCGCGGCCCGACGACCTCGGACTGCAACACCAGAGCACCCCGGGAAGGGTGACCGGGCCGGACATGGCGCAGGACCCGCTGCTCGTCCCGACCGGAGTCGAGGTGCTGCAGTACTGGCAGAAGCTGTTGGAAGGACTGGGTAACTGATGCCGACCACGGACCATACTGTCGACGACACCCCCGCGACCGCGCCGCCGGATCCGCCGGCCCCGCGCTCCCGGGTGCGGCGATGGCTGACGCCCGCACTGATCGTGCTGCTCGCCGCGGCCGCCGGCTTCTGCGGATTCCGGTGGTGGCAGGCCGAGCAGGCCGAGGGCCTGCGCGCCGACGCGCTGGACCGGGCGCGGGAGTACGCGATCGCCCTCGGCACCTACGACTACCAGCATTTCGACGATGCGCTGGCCGCGGTCACCGACGTCTCCACCGGGGAGTTCGCCGAGAAGTACCGCTCGGTGGCGGGGGACCTGCGCGGGCTCGTCGAGAACGGGCAGGGCGTGTCCGTCGCGACCGTGTCGCACGCCGCGGTCGAGACACTGGACGCGGATCGCGCGACGGTGCTCGTGTTCCTCGACCAGGACGTGAAGAACGTCGCGGTGCCGGACGGGCGGGTCGACGCGACGCGGTTCCTGATCACCCTCGCTCGAATGGACGACCGGTGGCTGCTGCAGGGAGCGGATGCGAAATGACGGCGTGCGGGGCGGTGACATGCCGCGGGGCGGTGACATGCCGCGGGGCGGTGACATGGCGCGGCGCGGTGACATGGCGGACCTGACCGGACCCGGCGACGGTACGTCGGGACGGATCAGGAGGCTGACACAGGCCGCGCTCAACGCGGACGTGACGATCGCCCGGATCGAGGGCGTGGCCGACGGGATCGGCGTCTCGCTCGCGAACTTCGACCGGGTGCTGGGGCGGTTCGACGAGCAGCTCGGGGACTTCGCCGTGGCGGTGGACCGGCTCGGCGCGTCGATCGACCGGGTGGACCTCACTCTCCGGAAGGTCGAACGGATCGTGGACACCGCCGATTGGCTGCTCACCCCGGTGACGGCGACCCGCCGGCAGCTGACCCGGTTGCCGGCGGAGATACTGCCGGTCCTGCACGGACCGTGGCGCGACGTGTCGGGACTGGCCCGCACGGTGCTCCGAGGGCTGGGCCGTCCGGGCCCGGGCTGAGAAGACCCGCCCGGGAGAGGAGTCTCCCGGGCGGGTGCCGTCTCGTCAGTACCGGGGCCGGGGGCCCAGGTCGTCGGACAGGTGCGGATGCTCGGAATCCGATCGCACCAGGTAGGCCTTGAAGGCCGCGGTGCCGCCCAGTGCGGCACCGAGCAGTAGCAGTAGCTGGACCACGTTCGCGTTCATTTCGGTTCTCCTCTCGACGTGTGGCCCGAGTTGCCGAGGGTCAGTCGGCCGTCGGGTGCTCCTGCTGGTCGTGTTCCGCGAACATGGCCTCGATGCGGGCCTTGATCTCCTCGGTGCTCATGGAGCGACGGGCCGCGGCGACAGCGGAGGTGTGCATCTGTGGTGTTGTTCCTGTCTGTGGTGTCGGAATGGACGGGGCTCGGTCGACCGGGACGATCAGTTCGTCCGGAGGAAGGACACGAGACCCGTGACGGTGGTGGTGGTGCCGATCGCCGTCAGGCCGGTGACCATGAGGGCCGCGGCGCTGACGGAGACGGCGGTGCCGAGTGCGTGCCCGAGGGCGGAGCGCCACCCCGACGTCGATGCGCCGGTGGTGGACGTGAGCACCAACGGGGTGCTCCGGGCGTCCTCGTCGTGTGCTGTGTGGCGGCGCGTTGCCGTGCCTGTCATATTCGGTTTATCCCCCTGC
>NZ_WVTE01000102.1:0-8091 GCF_009939605.1 Rhodococcus sp. YH1
GGGTCGACGCCGCGGCGGCGGACCTGCTCGGCCTCCAGCACGGGCAGGCCGTTCTCGACATCGGTTGCGGACCGGGGGCATTCGCCCGCGTTCTGGCCGAGCGGGTCGGTCCCACGGGGCACGTGGTGGGGGTGGACCCGTCGCGGCAGATGATCGACCACGCGACCGCACGGGCGCGAAGGCTGCCCCACTGCGAGTTCCGCGTCGGTACGGCGCAGGAGCTCGACGACCCCGACGAGTCGTTCGACGCGGTGACCGCGACGTTCTCGATGCACCACATCCCCGAAAGCCGGCGCGACGACGCGCTGGCCCAGTTCTTCCGGGTGCTCCGTCCGGGCGGCCGGTTGCTGCTCGCCGACATGTACCCCACCGGCCGGATCCGCCCGATCACGGTGCGGGTCCTGACCCGTGCGATGCGCCACCGTCACGACGAGGCCGGCGCCTCGGACGTCGCCCGGGCGGTCGACCCGATCGCCGCCGTCGACGTCCGCAACTACGCGGGCGCACTGCGGAGGGCCGGATTCGACGAGCCGGCCTTCCACGAGATCCGGCCGTCGACCGGCTGCCTGGTGGCGGTCAGACCCGGTCCTCGCGGATGAGCCGGACGGCATGGTCGACGACGTCGTCGACCGACACGGACGGCTCGGCGGTCCGGTCGATCGAGAGCGACTCGACCATCGCCCACCAGCCCCGCAACCGCATGATCGTCCATGCGTCGCCCTCGGTGCCGAGCGCGGTCAGGGTCCGTTCGACCATGGTGCCCCGCATGGCCTCGCGGATCTCCCGGATCTGTGGGTCGGCGCCGAATCCGCCGTGGAACAGCGCCTGATAGTTCTGCCCGTGCCGGTCGATGAACGAGACGAAGGCATACACGACGGCGCGCAACGGATCGGTGTCGTCGGGATCGGGGACCGCGGCCCGCAGCAGGCGCCGCGCGGCCGCGGCCACGACGGCGACGTAGAAGTCCTGTTTGGTGGGGAAGTAGCGGAACAGCAGACCCCGGGAGATCCCGGCGATCTCGGCGACCCGGTCGACGGACAACGCATGGATGGGCCGGGCGGCCAGTTCCTGCAGGCCGATGGCGACGAGCTGGCGTTTGCGTTCCTCCGGAGGCAGGCGCCGCCGCTTCTCGGTGCTCACGGATGGTCCCTCCCTCTTGATGGTGTGCTGCGCGCCCGGCTAGTCTAACTAAGCATTGCTCAGTTAGAGCCACGGAGGCCTCATGGATTTCGGTCAATCGGAACGCTCGCGCGAGTATCTCGAGCGGCTGCGCAGCTTCGTCGCCACCGAGGTGGTGCCCGTGGAGGAGCGGCTGCGCCGGGAGCGGGTCGCCCCCTCCGCGGCGCGCGGCGACAGCTCGGGTGCCGCGACGTGGTCGGTGCCCGACGAGTTCCGCGAACTGCAGCGCAAGGCCCGCGCCCAGGGCCTGTGGAACCTCTTCCTCCCCGATTCCGAACTCGGTGCGGGCCTGTCGAACGTCGAATACGCCCCCCTGGCGGAGGAGATGGGCCGCTCCCCGTTCCGGTCGTCGATCTTCAACTGCGACGCCCCGGACACCGGCAACATGGAGGTCCTCTACCACTACGGCAGCCCCGAACAGAAGGAACGCTGGCTGCGTCCCCTCCTCGACGGCGAGATCCGCTCGGCGTTCTGCATGACCGAGCCCGGTGTCGCGTCCTCGGACGCGACGAACATGGCGGCCACCGCCGTCGTCGAGGGCGACGAGGTGGTGCTCAACGGAAGCAAGTGGTGGAGCACGGGCATCGGCAGCCCCGACTGCAAGATCCTCATCTTCATGGGCCTCACCGACCCGCACGCACCCAAGCACCAGCAGCACTCGATGGTGCTGGTGCCGATCGACACCCCCGGGGTGAAGGTCGAGCGGATGCTGTCCGCCATGGGCTTCTACGACGAGCCCGGCGGCCACGGCGAGGTGTCGTTCACCGACGTGCGCCTGCCGCTCGACGCGATCATCGCCGGCCCCGGCCGCGGATTCGAGATCGCCCAGGGCCGCCTCGGTCCCGGCCGCGTCCACCACTGCATGCGCCTGATCGGGCTCGCCGAGCACGCCCTCGAACTCGCCTGCCGCCGGGGCCTCGACCGCGTCGCGTTCGGCAAGCCCCTGGTCAACCTCGGCGGCAACCGCGAGCGCATCGCCGACGCCCGCATCGCGATCAATCAGCTGCGGCTGCTCGTGCTGAACACCGCCTGGCTGCTCGACACCCAGGGCCTGTCCGGCGCGCGTTCCGCCGTCTCCGAGATCAAGGTCGCCACCCCGCGCGTGGTGCAGCAGGTGATCGACTTCGCGATCCAGATCCATGGCGGCGCAGGTCTTTCGGACGACTTCCCGCTCGCCGGTGCCTGGACGGCCGCGCGGGCGCTGCGCCTGGCCGACGGCCCCGACGAGGTGCATCAGGGCCTGGTGGCCCGCTTCGAACTCGGCAAGTACAACAACCCGGAGGGCCGCAAGTGACGATTCCCGACAACGCCCGCGCCGTCCGCGACGAGGACGCCTTCGACGTCGCGGCCGTCGCGGCCTGGCTCGGCGAGCACGCCGGCATCGCCGGGACCCCCGAGGTCCACCAGTTCTCCGGTGGCGCTTCGAATCTCACCTATCTGTTGCGCTACCCCGACCGGGACCTCGTGCTGCGCCGGCCGCCGGTGGGAGCCAAGCCGTCCTCCGGTCACGACATGGTCCGCGAGTACCGCATCCAGTCGCTGCTCGCGCCCGCCTACCGGTACGTGCCGCGCATGGTCGGCCTGTGCACCGACCACAGCGTGCTCGACAGCGACTTCTACGTGATGGAGCGGGTACCGGGGACGATCCTGCGGGCGAACCCGCCGGCCGAGCTCGACCTGACACCCGAGCGCACCCGCACGCTGTGCCTGCGGATCGTCGACCTGCTCGTCGAACTGCACGGCGTCGACCCCGCGTCCACGGGTCTGAGCGAATTCAGTCGCGGCTCGGGGTATGTCGCGCGCCAGGTCGCGGGATGGACCGCGCGCTACGAGAAGGCGCGCACCGAGAACGTCCCGGACTTCGCGCGGGTCACCAAGTGGCTGGACGAGACCCAGCCCGCCGACGTGGCATCGGCGGTCATCCACGGGGACTTCCGGCTCGACAACGTGGTGCTCGACGAGCACGACCCGCTGCAGCCCGTCGCGGTGCTGGACTGGGAGCTGGCCACCGTCGGCGATCCGCTCATGGATCTCGGCTCGTCCCTCGCCTACTGGGTGCAGGCGGACGACGATCCGATGCTGGTCGCCACCAAGCGGCAGCCGTCGGACCTGCCGGGCATGCTCACCCGCCGCGAGATCGTCGACTACTACTCGCAGAAGACCGGCCTTGCCGTGGACAACTGGGGCTTCTACGAGGTCTTCGGGCTCTTCCGGCTCGCGGTGATCGCCCAGCAGATCTACTACCGCTACCACCACGGGCAGACCACCAACCCGGCGTTCAAGGACTTCTGGGTGATCGTCGGCTACCTGGACTCGCGGTGCAACACGCTGATCGACGAGATCGAGGGGGGACGCGCATGAGCACGCGGAGGAACATCCTGATCACCGGCGCGAGCTCCGGCCTCGGCGCCGGCATGGCCCGCGAATTCGCCGCGCGGGGACGCAACCTCGCCCTCGCGGCGCGACGGATCGAGCGACTCGAGGAGTTGCGCGACGAACTGCTCGCGAAGCACCCGGGCATCACCGTCGCGGTGCGGCGGCTCGACGTGGACCGGCACGAGGACGTGTTCACGGTGTTCCGGGAGTTCGACGACGAACTCGGCGGCCTCGACCGGGTGATCGTCAACGCGGGCCTGGGCAAGGGACAGCCGCTGGGCACGGGCTACTTCCGCGCCAATGCGCAGACGGCGAACACCAATTTCCTGGGCGCGCTGGCGCAGAGCGAGGCCGCCCTCGAGCTCATGCGCCCCCGCAACGCCGGTCACGTGGTGCTGATCTCGTCGGTGAGTGCGGTGCGCGGGATGCCGCGCAATCTCACGACGTACGCGGCGTCGAAGGCCGCCGTCGCGGCGCTCGGCGAGGGCATGCGCGCGGACCTGGCCCGCACGGGCATCCGGGTGAGCACGATCTTCCCGGGGTTCATCCGCTCGGAGATCAACGAGAAGGTCGAGAACGTGCCGTTCATCGTCGACACCGAGACCGGGTGCCGCGCGCTGGCGGCCGCGATCGAGAAGGAACCGCACAAGGCGTACGTCCCGAGCTGGCCGTGGACGCCGCTCGCCTATGCGATGAAGGTGCTGCCGCTGTCCGTCGTCAGCCGGATGGTGTGAGTTCCCGCCCCCGACGCGAAGTGGCCGAATGTCACATTCCTTCAGTTGGATCGAAGGAATGTGACATTCGGCCACAGAGGCGGTGGAAGCCGCGGATCAGGCGTCGGCGCCGATGATGAAGGCCTCGAGCTCGGCGCGAGCCTTGTCGTCGGCCATCTGGACCGGCGGGGACTTCATCAGGTAGGCGGAGGCCGGCAGCACGGGGCCGCCGATGCCGCGGTCCTTGGCGATCTTCGCGGCGCGGATGGCGTCGATGATGATGCCGGCCGAGTTGGGCGAGTCCCACACCTCGAGCTTGTACTCGAGGTTCAGGGGCACGTCACCGAAGGCGCGGCCCTCGAGGCGGACGTACGCCCACTTGCGGTCGTCGAGCCAGCCGACGTGGTCGGACGGGCCGATGTGGACGTCGTTGGCGCCCATCTCCTTCTTGAGGTTGGAGGTGACGGCCTGGGTCTTGGAGATCTTCTTCGACTCGAGGCGCTCACGCTCGAGCATGTTCTTGAAGTCCATGTTGCCGCCGACGTTGAGCTGCATGGTGCGGTCGAGCTGCACACCGCGGTCCTCGAACAGCTTCGCCATCACGCGGTGGGTGATGGTGGCGCCGACCTGCGACTTGATGTCGTCGCCGACGATCGGGACGCCGGCCTCGGTGAACTTGGCGGCCCACTCCGGGTCGGAGGCGATGAACACGGGCAGCGCGTTGACGAAGGCGACGCCGGCGTCGATGCAGCACTGGGCGTAGAACTTGTCGGCCTCTTCGGAACCGACGGGCAGGTAGGACACGAGCACGTCGACCTTCGCGTCCTTCAGTGCCTGCACGACGTCCACGGGCTCGGCCTCGGAGAGCTCGATGGTCTCGGCGTAGTACTTGCCGATGCCGTCGAGGGTGTGGCCGCGCTGGACGGTGACGCCGCTCGGCGGCACGTCGGCGATCTTGATGGTGTTGTTCTCGCTGGCGAAGATCGCCTCGGAGAGGTCGAAGCCGACCTTCTTCGCGTCCACGTCGAACGCGGCGACGAACTGGACGTCGCGCACGTGGTACCGGCCGAACTCGACATGCATCAGGCCCGGAACGGTGGTGCCCGCCTCCGCGTCCTTGTAGTACTCGACGCCCTGGACCAGGGACGAGGCACAGTTCCCCACGCCTACAATGGCCACGCGCACCGAGGTGCTGTTCTCACCCATGGTCGGGTTCTCCTTCTGTGTTGCGTTGTGCTGTCGACTGCTCGGCGGCGATCAATTCGTTGAGCCAGCGGACCTCGCGCTCGCTCGACTCGAGCCCGAGCTGATGAAGCTGACGGGTATAGCGGTCCAAGGTGCCGCTCGCCCGCCCGATTGCGTCGCGGAGCCCTTCTCTGCGCTCCTCGACCTGGCGGCGCCTGCCCTCGAGGATCCGCATCCGCGCCTCGGCGGGGGTGCGGCTGAAGAAGGCGAGGTGCACGCCGAAACCGTCGTCGGTGTAGTTCTGCGGCCCGGTGTCGGCCACCAGCTCGGAGAAGCGCTTACGGCCCTCCGGGGTGAGCTGGTACACGCGACGGGCTCGTCGCATGACGGTGCCGGGTGCTCCCGAGTCCTCCTCGATGAGTCCGTCGGCCTGCATACGTCGCAGCGTCGGGTAGAGGGAACCGTAGGAAAAGGCGCGGAACGCGCCGAGCAGTCCGGTCAGTCGTTTGCGGAGCTCGTAGCCGTGCATGGGCGACTCGAGGAGCAGCCCGAGGATTGCCAGCTCGAGCAAAGGGCCTCCTCCACCGTGTCGATGAACTTATCCGAGTGATGCGATTGTCGATTATATCGCACCGATATATAGGACGATACTGGAGCGGAGTGCATGTAACAACGGGTATCGGTAAATCGGTCAGGGTTCGTACGGGAACACCGCGATCGGCGTGCCGTCGAACGCGAAGACGAGATGCCCGCCCTGATCGGTGCCGGGACGCTGCGCGTGGACCACGACCGTGGCCCGGCCCTCGTCGTCGACGTCGACGCCGACCTGCTCCAACCGGCCGTCGGGCACCCGCAGCGTCGCGGGAGCGCCGAGGATCATCTCTGACACCGCGACCAGGTCCAGGCCCGCCAGATCGAAGGCCACCGCATCCGACGTCCGGGTACTCGGACTGCTCCACGAGTCGAACTCGCCGTCGAAGGTGTACGAGAGATACCGGTGCGGATCGCCGGCCACCGCCCGGTCGAACGACGCATGCTCCGGGAACAGGGTCAGGTCGTCGACCAGCGTGTCGCCGAACTCGGCCCGATAGTCCTCGACGAACCGGGCCAGCCCCTGCGGCGACGTCAGGTCCGGCAGCGGCTCCGGCCCGTCCGCCGCGTTCCCGACGACTCCCGCCAGCGCGCCCGTCACGGCCCCCACCGCGACGGTCGTCGCCGCGATCACCACACGCCGGGCCCTCACCGGGTCCCCCGGTTCTCGAACCGATGCAGCTCGATCAGTTCGCCCTGCGGCGTCACCTCGAGGAATCCGGTCTCGCCCGCCGTGTTGCGCACGAAGATGCGCACCGACGGCTGGTCGTACGAGAAGCCGACCGAGATGTGGCCGACCGTGCCGTCCGGCACGCCGACGCTCTGCGGCGCCCCCGCGACGTAGCGGGCGATCTCGTCGACGTCCAGCGTCGCCAGGTCGACCACCGGGGTGTCCACGGCACGGGTCCGGGGCGCATGGTCCGGGTCGAAACCGCCGCGGTAGGTGTACGACACCATGCGGTCCGGGACGTCGGGGACGGAGCGGGTGATGCTCGCGTGCTGCTCGAAGAAGTCCACCTTGTCGACGAGCGTGTTCCCGAACGCCGCCAGGTGGTCGGCCCGGTACTGCTCGAGGCCCGCCCGGGTCACCAGGCTCGGCGTCGGCACCACGACCGGTCGCAGCGCCGCCGGGTCGAGGTACAGCGCCTGCTGCGCCCCGGCGGGTGGCGGGTCGGCGCGCACCCAGCGGAACGTCGCCACCCCCGCCACCACCGCCGCCGTCACCACGGCCCCGGCGAACACCCAGGGACCCCAGGCGCGGACCCGTGCCGCCGCGGCGGCGCCCGGGCTCGCCTGCAGGTCGGCGACCAGTTCGTCGAGCTCGCCGAGCGTGTCCGCCGCACCGGCGCGCGCATCCCGGACCTCGTGCTCGGCGCCCGAGAGCTGACCGTCCGCATACGCCGCGTCGAGCCGCGCCCGGACCGCAGCCCGATCGGCGTCGCGTGCCCTGGTGGAAGGCGAATGGCGGCCGATCATGCGGGAGATCGTAACGACGCAGCTCAGAACACGCCCAGCACGCCGCCGTCGAACAGAATCTTCACGTACCGCGTGCCGTCGCCGGACTCGATGTAGATGGTCACCGCCGGGGTGCCGTCGTGGGCGAACGACACGTGCGAGACCGTGCCGCCGGGCAGGCCGACCAGCGCGGGCGCCTCCGCGATCCGGGCGGTCACGGCCCCCGCGTCGACCGCGCCGAGGTCGAAGTCCTGGTAGCCGGGGAAGCGCTGCACCGTCACCGGTTGGGCCCGCAGTGCCCCACCCGTGTAGGTGTAGGTCGCGATCCGGCCCGGCTCGTCCGGCAGCGCCCGTTCGATGTGGGCCCGCTCCGGACGGAGGACCAGCCGGTACACGACCGTGTCGCCGAAGCGGTCCCGCACCGCCGCAAGAACCGCCTCGAACCCGCCGGGCTCGAGCGGCCGGACCGGGGTCACCACGATCGGATCGACACCGTCGTCGGGGACCGCCACCGGCGCGGCGGGCTGCTCCCGCACCGCCGCGGGTCCCGGCGCCGGGCCGTCCCCATCCGACAGCATCACCGCCGCGCCGG
>NZ_WVTE01000103.1:0-8050 GCF_009939605.1 Rhodococcus sp. YH1
CGGATGCACGATCACAGTGTCGTCGTCGAGCCGGGCGCCGAGCATCGGCGCGATCTTCTTGTTGCGCATCACCTCCTCGAGCACCGCCCGGTCGAGGCTGACCAGGGTCCAACCCCAGCGAGCGCGCGATCTGGGCGAGCGTCAGCGCCGGCGGGCGCTGGAAGTGCAGGTCGCCCAGGGCCTTCAGGAGCTCGTACGGGTTGCCGGGGTGGACGCCCTCGGCCTCGAGGTCACCGGAGACGTAGGCGCGTGCCATGCCGAGGTCGCCGGGGGCCGTCGCCAGGTAGGTCGTGCCGCGCGTCGAGGTCAACCGCAGGCCGTACGGGGCGTCCGTGGGGCCGGCGCTGGAGCCGTCGTACGCGGTGAACCGCACCGGCAGCTCGCCGCCGGTCACGGTCTCGAGGATCTGGGCGAGGGTGAGCCGGCCGTCGTTCGTGCGTGGTTCTCGCAACGTGGTCATCTGTTGTGCACCGCCTTCGAGAAGAGGTCCAGCAAACGGGATTCGGGATCGTACCGCTTCTTCAGGGCGGGATAGTCCCCGCCGCCGTAGTAGAGCTGCTCGAACTCCGCGCGCGAATAGTACGAGTCGGAGTACAGCGATTTGTGCCCGTCGAGCTCGGCGACCTTGTGTTCGATGCGACGGTTCGCCGCGCCTTCGATCTCGCCGGGAACGGTCGGCACCGACGACCAGAAGCCGATGTTGACGTAGGTGCGCTTCGGCTCGAGCGGGTACAGGGGCCACGGGCGCTGGACATCGCCCGCTGCGGGTCCGTTCTCGCGTAACCGCAAGGGGCACAACCACACCGGATCGATCGGTATCTCGTCGAGGAACCAGCGCAGGAACTCCGCGGTCCGCTCGATCGGCACCTCGATGTCCTGCACGACGCGTTCGCGCGGCAGGTTGCCCTTGCGTCGCTCGATGCGGTCGGCGATACCGTAGCGGTGGTCGAGGGCGATCAGCTTCCAATAGAAGCTGCTGCGGAGCAGGTGCTTCGGCCACAGCCGCCGGATCCGGGGGTTCTGGGCGCCGAAGGCGCGCGAGCACCAGAACCAGTCGGTGTCCCACCGCCACAGGTAGTCCCGGATGGTGAGACGGTCGGTCCTGGGATGGTTGACGGACGCGTGCTGGATGGAGCGGTAGTAGATGTGCCCGCCGGTGTAGTCGCTGACCGGGCCGGGTGCGTCGGTCTGCGTGCCGACGGTCAGGTAGGACTCGGTCGCGGAGAACATCACTCCGTCGAGATAGTCGACCGGCACCCCGGCGTGCACCCGTTCGGTGGCGATGCGGTCGAGGGCGGACTGCATCTCGTCGAGCGAGTCGAACCGCAGGTGCCGCAGCGCCACGTACGGTTTCACCGGCTCGAGCTCGATGCGCAGGCGCGTCGCGTATCCGAGGGTGCCGTAGGAATTGGGGAAGCCGTGGAACAGATCCGCGTGCTCGCCGTCGGGAGTGGCGGTGACGATCTCGCCGGCCCCGGTGAGAATGTCCATCTCGAGCACCGACTCGTGCGGCAGGCCGTTGCGGAAGGAGGTCGACTCGATGCCGAGCCCGGTGACCGCCCCGCCGAGGGTGATCGTCTTCAGCTGCGGCACCACGAGGGGCGCGAGGCCGTGGGGGAGCGTCGCGTCGACCAGATCCTCGTAGGTACACATGCCGGCGACGTCGGCGGTGCGCGCGGCGGGGTCGACGGAGACGACCCCGCCGAGGCCGGACACGTCGAGGCCCGGCGCGTCCACCCGGGCCCGGGCCCGGAACAGGTTGGAGGTCTTCTTGGCCAGGCGCACAGGGGCGTCGGCTGGGATGGCGCGGTAGGAGCGCAACAGGCGCTCGACACCGGCCCGGTGGGCGGATTCTCCGCTCGGGGCTACGACTGACTTCGGCTTCTGCATACGACTCCCTGGGGCGACGCGCCGGTGGCGATCTTCACAATAGCCCCGCGGGCCCGGCCGGGCGCGACGATGAAGCAGGCAGGATGGGACTCGGTGACGGCCGCGACGTGAGCGGCCCACGAGACACAGGAGGAACAGTGGGACAGGTAAGCGCCAGCAGTTCGATTCAGCTCGCCGCAGCGCCGGAGCGGGTGCTCGAGGCCCTCGCGGACTACGAGTCGGTGCGTCCGCGCATCCTCACCGAGCAGTACCGCGACTACCGGGTGCTCTCGGGTGGCCGCGGCGACGGCACGGTCGTGCACTGGATCCTGCAGGCGACGAAGAAGCGGGCCCGCGACGTCGAGGCGCGAGTGGCGGTGTCGGGTAGCACGATCACCGAGCGGGACGCGAACTCGTCCCTGGTGACCACGTGGAGCGTGGTGCCCAACGGCACCGGTTCGACCGTGGTGACGTTGACTGAGTGGAAGGGCGCGGGTGGCATCGGCGGCTTCTTCGAGAAGACCTTCGCGCCGCTCGGGCTGCGCAAGATCCAGGAGCAGGTGCTGGCGAACCTGAAGCGCGAGCTGGACTAGAGAGCCTCGGCCGGTTCGCCGGCGAACGCGACGATCCCGGCGACGACGGCGGTGGCGTAGCGCTGCCGCCCTTCGGGGCCGGTCATCGTCGCGGCGTCCGCCGCGTTGCGCATATTGCCGAACTCGACCAGCACGGACGGCCGTCGGGCCAGGTTGAGCCCGGCCAGGTCGTCGCGGCCGAGCAGGCCGTCGGTGCCGAGGTAGGTGGACGGGGTCAGGCCCGCGTCGACGAGGGCGTCGCGCACGGCGGTGGCGAGAGCGACGGACGGGCCGGCCTGCACCTCGTTGAGCGGGGGCGCCGAGTAGTTGACGTGGAAGCCGTGGCCGTCGGCCGGCCCGCCGTCGGCGTGCAGGCTGACCACGACGTCCGCGCCGGAGGCGTTGGCCTCCTCGGCGCGACGGTCCACGCAGGCGGCGACGGACGTGTCGTCGGGCCGGCTGAGCAGCACGTGCGCGCCGAGCCGCTCGAGTTCGGCGCGCACGAGCGTGGCCACGTCCCAGTTGAAGGTGTGCTCCGCGTAGCCGGAGTCGGTGCTGGTGCCGGTGGTCTGGCAGTTCTTGGTGCCGCCGCGACCGGTGGGCACCTGGGTGGCGATGCTCGCGTCGTTGGCGCCGTTGTGGCCGGGATCGAGGAAGACGGTGCGACCGGCCAGCGGCAGGTCCTGGTTCGCGGTCGCGGGCAGTCCCGGCAGGGACAGGGCCAGCACGCAGGTGGCGGCGACGGTGATCCGGCGGGACAGTCCACGCACGCGCATGCCGTCACGGTACCGGGGACGGACTACCCTGAGTTGCGAAATCCCGCGGAAAGGACATGCCTTGGAACCCGGTGGAATGCCCGACATGCAGCAGCTCCTCGCGCAGGCGCAGCAGATGCAGCAGCAGCTGATGGCCGCCCAGGCGGAGATGGCGCAGGCGGAGGTGACCGGCCAGGCCGGTGGCGGCCTGGTGACGGCGACGGTGAAGGGGACCGGCGAGGTCGTCGGCCTGCACATCGACCCGAAGGTCGTGGACCCCGAGGACGTGGAGACGCTGCAGGACCTGGTGATCGGCGCAATCGCCGACGCGTCGGCGAAGGCGCAGGAGATCGCCTCCGAGAAGCTCGGCCCACTGGCCGGCGGGCTGGGCGGCGGCATCCCCGGTCTGCCCGGCTTCTAGAGGAGTCACGTGTACGAGGGACCGGTCCAGGACCTGATCGACGAGCTCGGCAAGCTGCCGGGCATCGGTCCGAAGAGCGCCCAGCGCATCGCGTTCCACCTGTTGTCGCTCGAGCCGCCGGAGATCGACCGGCTGCAGGCGGCCCTGCAGCAGGTGCGCGACGGCGTCCGGTTCTGCGAGGTGTGCGGCACGGTGTCGGATCAGGAGCGTTGCCGGATCTGTTCCGATCCGCGCCGGGACCGCACCCAGATCTGTGTGGTCGAGGAGCCGAAGGACGTGCAGGCCATCGAGCGCACCCGCGAGTTCCGGGGCCGCTACCACGTGCTCGGCGGCGCGCTCGATCCGCTCAGCGGTATCGGGCCGGACCAGCTGCGGATCCGCGAGCTGCTCACCCGCATCGGCAACCAGGAGGACGGCGTCGACGTCGCCGAGGTGATCATCGCGACGGACCCCAACACGGAGGGCGAGGCCACCGCGACGTACCTCGTGCGGATGTTGCGGGACTTCCCCGGCCTGACGGTGACGCGGCTGGCGTCCGGTCTGCCCATGGGGGGCGACCTCGAGTTCGCCGACGAGCTGACCCTCGGCCGGGCGCTCTCGGGCCGACGCACACTGTGACGGCGCCGAGGCGCACCGGGGAGCAGACGCGCCGCCGGATCCTCGACGCGGCGGGCATGGCGTTCGCGACGCGCCCGTACCGCGAGATCACCCTCAAGGACATCGCCGAGGACGCCGGGGTCAGCGCGCCGCTGATCATCAAGTACTTCGGCTCCAAGGAGCAGCTGTTCGACGCCCTGGTCGACTTCCAGGAGGCGGCGCGGGTGCTGTTCGACGGCCCGCTCGGGGAGCTGGGGGAGCGGATGGTCTCGATGCTGGCCCGGCCGCTCGAGCCGTACAAGCCGCTCTCGATGAACATCCTGTTCATGAGCGGGGCGAGCGAGGAGAGCAACCGCACGCTCCGGGAGAACTACTCGAAGCAGATGATCGACGCGCTCGCCGCGCGGTTGCCCGGTCCGGACGCGCGGCTGCGCGCGGAGCTGGCGATGTCGATGGTGATGGGGCTGGCGATCATGCGGCGCCGGATGCTGGGGGAGCGGGCCACCGGTTCCGTGCCGGACGTGGTGGCGCGGTACGCGCCGCTGGTGCAGGAGCTGCTCGACGGGGCGGAGTGACAGACGGTCCGGGGTGAGACGCGGGTCACCTCTGTTGCGGGGTAAACGGCTATTCACTTAGCCTAGTAAACAATTATTCACCCCACGCGGAGGAGGACCGATGGCGTACGTGTCCACCCACCCCCTCCGGCTGCGCGGGTCTCGGCCGGACCGGCCCCTCGCCGCGGCGTCCGCCGGTGGGTCGGGAACGGCCGTCGCGCCCCGGCCGTCGCGTTTCGTCTTCCCGATCCTCGCGGTCGGGGCGATCTTCCAGGCGATCATGCAGACGGTCATGGTGCCGCTGCTGCCGAGCATGCCGGCCCTGACGGGCGCCGGCACCACGGCCGTGTCGTGGCTGGTGACGACCACGCTGCTCGTCGGGGCCGTGATGACCCCGATCTTCGGGCGGCTCGCCGACATGATCGGCAAGAAGCGCATGCTGCTCGTCGCCCTGGTCCTGATGACCGTCGGCTCGCTGCTCTGCGCGATCAGTTCGAACATCGCGGTGCTCATCACCGCCCGCGGCCTGCAGGGCGCGGGCGCCGCGATCATCCCGATCGGCATGTCGATCCTGCGCGAGGAACTGCCCAGGGAACGGATCGGACGGGCGATCGCCCTGCTCAGCTCCACGCTCGGACTGGGCACCGCCCTGGGCATCCCGTTCGCCGCGGCCATCGTCCAGTTCGCGAACTGGCACGTGCTGTTCTGGGTCACCACCGCGATCGGCGCGGCGGTGATGACCGCGGCCGCGGTGTTCATCCGGGAGTCCCGCACCCGCACCGGCGGCCGGTTCGACGGCGTCGGCGCGGTCGGCCTGACCGCCGCGCTGGTGAGCCTGCTCGTCCCGATCACCCAGGGCAGCACCTGGGGCTGGACCAGCCCGGCCGTGCTGTCGATGTTCGCCGCCGCCGTGGTCCTGTTCGGACTGTGGGGCTTCCAGCAGCTGCGCAACCGCAACCCCCTCGTGGATCTGCGGGTCTCGGCGCGGCGCACCGTCCTGATGCCGCACCTGGCCGCCCTGCTGGTCGGGTTCGCGTTCTACGGCAACACCCTCATCACCACGCAGCTGCTGCAGGCCGACCCGGACCGCGGCGCCGGTTACGGGCTGCCGATCCTGCTCGCGGCCCTGTGCCAGCTGCCGGCGAGCTTCGCGATGATGTCGTTCTCCCTCGTCGCGGCGCGGTTGTCCGACCGGTGGGGAACGAAGGTCCCCATGCTGGCCGGCGCACTGTTCCTGCTGTGCGGATACTCGCTGCATGCGGTGCCGGACAAGCCGCTGTGGTCGGTGGTGGTGGCGCTCGGCGTCGCCGCCATCGGCACCACCCTCGTGTACTGCACGCTGCCGCTGCTGATCATGGGCGCGGTCCCGCTGGAGCAGACCGCCGCGGCGAACGGTGTCAACGTGCTGCTGCGCACCACGGGCAGCACCGTGTGCAGCGCGGTGGTCGCGACCGTTCTCGCGGCGCATCTGTCGAACGGGGGCATCACTACGGCGGGATTCTCGATCGCCTACCTGGTGTGCGCGACGTGCGCGGTGGTGGTGTTCGTCGCCGCGCTCGCCCTGCCGGCGGCGAACCGGCGTCCCGCCGAGCACGTCGCCGAGGTGCCCGCCGGGTGACGCACGCCGGCCCGCCACCCCTCCCGGGCGGCAGGCCGGCGCCCTCCCCTCCCCCCGGATCAGTACCCCACGCCGAGATCCCGGGGGCGGTAGCCCTCCGGATATCCCGGATAGGTGCGGTTGTTGGGGTTGCTCGCCGCCCGCGAGAGCCGTCGCTTGGGCAGTCGGCGCACCACCGCGGACCGGGCGCGCAGCGCGGCCTCCGCGACCGCCCGGACCTGCGCAGAGCCCTGCGGGAACCCGAACGCCGCGGCCATCCGCTCGTCGATCAGTGCGTACACCGCGGTGGCGACGGCGGGTGCGAGCGCCTTCGGATACCACGACTGGAACAGCCGCAGGGTGTAGGTGCCGATGCGGTGGTTGTCGTCGCTGTAGGTGAAGTGCTCGTCCTCGTAGTCCAGCTTGAACCGCTGGAACTCCTGGTAGGACTCCGGAATGTCCTTGATGCCCATCCGGATTCCCACCTGCCGGTAGAAGTGGAACGAGGCGAGGCGCTCGTGCGGGTGCAGCCGCCGCCAGCCGTAGCGGTCGATCCAGTCGATCGGGTCGTAGACGAACGTCGAGAGCACGTAGAGCATGTCGTCGTTGTCGATCGAGTACCTGCCGTGCATCCGGTTGACGTTGCGCAGCGACTCGCGGCCCCGTTCGGAGTCGTAGCCGTGCTCGACGAGCTCGGACATCAGGATCGCGGTGTCGTCGTAGCGCTTCTGCGGGCGGTGCTCGAACTCGCCGGTGCGGCCCAGGACGATTCGCGACTTCATGCTGTCGAGGTAGCCGGGCTGGTACTCGTCGGTCATCTCGGTCTCGAAGAATCCCGGCGCGATGGCATTGACGCGGATGCCCTTGCGTGCCCCCCACTGCTGGGCCAGGTCCCGGGTCAGGCCGATCACGCCGGCCTTGCTGGCGGCGTAGGCGGCCTGCGGCAGTCCCGCGGTGGTGAGGCCCAGGACGGAGGAGATGTTGACGATGGAGCTGCCGGGCTGCATGACGCGCCCGGCGGCCTGCGCGGCCCAATAGGAGCCGTTCAGGTTGATGTCGATGACGCGCCGGAACTGTTCCGGGGTCTCCTTGGTGGCCGGGACGGCAGTGCCGATGCCGGCGTTGTTGATGAGGATGTCGACCTTGCCGAAGTGTTCGATCGCGGCATCGACCATCCGTTGCGCCTGCTCGGGCTCGGCGATGTCGGTCTCGACGCTCAGCGCGCGGCGGCCGGCGGCACGGACGAGTTCGGCGGTCCGCTCGAGCCGGTCGGCGCGACGGGCCGCGAGCACGACGTCGGCCCCGGCCTCCGCGAGAGCCTGGGCGAAGGCGACGCCGAGGCCCGAGGAGGCGCCGGTGACGATCGCGACGCGGTCGTCGAGGCGGAACTTGTCGAGCACGGACATGTGTGTAGTCTCCTCCGATAGTCGATACCTATGCGAATTGTATAGTTGAATTCGCGCTCGAGTTCAAGACTTGATATTCGAAAAAGGCGCGGCCACAAGCCCTTTCGGGCCCGCGACCGCGCCTCATCCGACTTCCCGGTCCGAGGGGACGATCAGCTCAGGCGCTCGAGCACCATCGCCATGCCCTGACCGCCGCCGACGCACATGGTCTCCACGCCGAACTGCTTGTCGTGGGTCTGCAGGTTGTTGAGCAGGGTGGCGGTGATCCGCGCGCCGGTC
>NZ_WVTE01000104.1:0-8014 GCF_009939605.1 Rhodococcus sp. YH1
GGTGGTGGAGGCGATGGACGGCCTCGGGGGCTGGGCCACCGACAAGGTGATCACGGCCGCCTGCCCCTACACCTGGCCGTGGAACGTCCTGGGCTGGCCGAGCGTGAACATCCCGGCGGGCTTCACCGGATCGGGCCTGCCGGTCGGCGCCCAGCTCATGGGACACGAGAACGCGGAGCCCCTGCTGATCTCCCTCGCCGCCCAGCTCGAGTCGGAACTGCGCTGGGATCGTCACACGCCGCAGCGGTGGTGGTGACCTCGATGGGCACGGACGTCCGCGGCGCGATCGTGGCCGCGACCCTGCATCTGATCGGCACGGACGGCATCGCCGCGATCACCAACCGCCGCATCGCCGCCCGGGCGGGAGTCTCCCTCGGCTCGATCACCTACCACTTCCCCACCCAGTCCGACCTGCTGCGGTCGGCGCTGACGACGTTCGTCGCAGACGAGACCACGCGGTTGCGCGATCTGGCGGAGGACTACCGTGGTCGCGGACTGAGCCTGGCCGACGCCGCGGCACTCACCGGACAGGTCGCCGAGGACCTGTCGTTCTCGGCGGAGCGGATCGCGCCGTTCGAGCTCTACGTCCAGGCCGGCCGGGATCCACAGTTGCGGGAGGCGGCGGCCCGATGCTGGGCCGCCTACGACGCGCTGACCGTGACCATCCTCACCGAACTCGGTGTCCCCCGACCGGAGTCGGTCGCCCCGACCCTGGTCGCGACCATCACCGGACTCCAGCTGCGCCGCCTGGCCACCGGCGCCGCGCCCGACCTCTCGGCGGCGGTGCTGCAGCTGGTGCGCAGCACGGTGCCCGCCGCGGCGGACTGACCGCGGGCCGCACACGGGCCGCCGACACGGGTCAGGCCAGGGTCGCCACCACGAAGACCGCATACGCGACGAGCGCACTCCACGCGACGGCGTCGACGGCCCGGCGCGGGGCGCGCGTCGCGAACAGGGCCGACGCCGCGGCCAGCAGCATCCAGCACGCCGGATGGGCGTAGCGGATCGCGGCCGACTGCACGCCGGTCGTCTCGTCGGCTCGCGCGGGCACGACGAAGAGCCACAGCACGGCGAACGCCGACGAGGCGAGCGCAAGGAGGAGACCGAACGCGACGCGGTGACGCACGATCATGCCTCGCAGACCGCCTCCGGGGTCACCGGCCACGACCGCCTCCCGGGCGGACCCGACCGGTCGGCGCGAGCGATGCGGGAGAGGGCACTGCGCATCCCTTCCTGTCGGGGCCCTCCGACGACACCGCACGCGACGGTCAGAAGCCGAGGCGGCCGAGTTGCTTCGGATCGCGCTGCCAGTCCTTGGCGACCTTCACGTGCAGATCGAGGTAGATCTTCACCCCGAGCAGCTTCTCGATCTGGGAGCGGGCAGCGGTGCCCACCTCACGCAGGCGGGCGCCGCCCTTGCCGATCACGATGCCCTTCTGGCTCGGCCGCTCCACGTACAGCAGCGCATGCACGTCGAGCAGCTCGCCCTGCTTCTCGGTGCGACCCTCCCGCTCGGTGATCTCCTCGATCACCACCGCGAGCGAGTGGGGCAGCTCGTCGCCGAGTCCCTCGAGTGCGGCCTCCCGGATCAGCTCGGCCATGAGCGTCTCCTCGGGCTCGTCGGTCAGTTCGCCGTCGGGATAGAACGCCGGCCCGGGTTCCATGTGCGAGGCGAGGACGTCGATGAGGACCTCGAGCTGCTCGCCCGAGGTGGCGGACACGGGCACGACGTCCACGTCCGGTCCGAGCAGCTCGGAGACGGCGAGCAGCTGCGGCGCGATCCGCTCCTTGCTCACCTTGTCGATCTTCGTGACGATGCCGATCAGCTTCGTGCGCGGGGCGACCTGCCGCACCTGTTCGACGATCCAGCGGTCGCCGGGGCCGATCTTCTCGTCGGCCGGGATGCACACGCAGACCGCGTCGACCTCCGAATAGGTGTCGCGCACCAAGTCGTTGAGCCGCTGCCCGAGCAGCGTCCGCGGCCGATGCAGGCCGGGGGTGTCCACGAGGATGATCTGTGCGTGTTCACGGTGCACGATGCCCCGGATGGTGTGCCGGGTGGTCTGCGGACGCGACGAGGTGATCGCAATCTTGCTGCCCACGAGCGCATTCGTCAGCGTCGACTTCCCGGTGTTGGGCCGTCCGACGAAACACACGAAGCCGGAACGGAAGTCGGGGTCGGTCATACGAGCTCCTCGTCTGCGGTGCCGGCGGTGCGGATCGGCACGGTGGGTGTCGTTGCGTCGACAGCCGCGGTCACCCGTCGACCGATTCCTCGGCGGCGGTCTCGGCCGTCTCCGTCGCGGGGACCCGTTGCACGTACACGGTGTTGATGCGGACCCGGCCCCGGGCGTCGCGGCCGCCCTCGCCGCGCAGCCGCAGACCGTGGGTCTCCACTTCGGAACCCGGCAACGGTACCCGGCCGAGCACGAACCCGAGCAAACCGCCGACTGTGTCGACCTCGATGTCGTCGAGCGCAACGTCGAACAGGTCACCGAGGTCCTCGACGGGCAACCGCGCGGAGACCCGGAAGGTGTCATCGCCGAGATCCTCGACGGGCGCGATCTCTCCGGTGTCGTACTCGTCGGCGATCTCGCCGACGATCTCCTCGATGATGTCCTCGATGGTGACCAGCCCGGCGATGCCGCCGTACTCGTCGACGAGCAGCGCCATGTGGTTGCGGTCGCGCTGCATGTCGGCCAGCAGATCGTCGAGGCGCTTGGAATCCGGCACGAACACCGCCGGGCGCATCACCTCGGCGACGGTCACGCTCCGGCCGCCGTCGCGCGAATAGTAGGTCTGCTGCACCAGGTCCTTGAGATACACGACGCCGCGGATGTCGTCGACGTTCTCGCCGATCACCGGGATGCGGGAGTGCCCGCTGCGCACCGCGAGCGACGTCGCCTGGCCGGCGGTCTTGTCCACCTCGATCCACACCATCTCGGGGCGCGGCACCATCACCTCGCGTGCGGTGGTGTCACCGAAGTCGAACACCGACTGGATCATTCGCCGTTCCTCGGCGGCGACGACGCCGCGCTCCTGCGCCATGTCCACCAGCTCGCGCAGTTCGATCTCGTTGGCAAACGGCCCGTTCCGGAATCCCCGGCCGGGGGTGATCGCGTTGCCGATCAGGATCAGCAGCCGGCTCAGCGGGCCGAGCAGGACACCGATCACGCGCAACGGCACGGTCCCGGCCAGGGCGATGGGGTACGCGTGCTGGCGACCGAGGGTTCGGGGGCCCACGCCGATCACCATGTAGTCCACGAGCACCATGATCACGGCGCTGGCGACCAGCGCCCCGGTGTGGCCCATCCAGTCGAGCAGCGCCGCCACCAGCACCACCGTCGCGGTGATCTCGCACAGGATGCGCAGCAGCACCATGAGATTGACGTACCGCGGCCGGTCCTCGAGGATCACCAGCAGCTTCTGCGCGCTGGGCCGCTCGCCCTTGGCGAGTTCCTCCACGCGGGCCGGGGAGACGGTGTTCAGCGCCGAGTCGACCGCCGCGAACAGCCCGCCGAGCGCCACCAGCACGACGGCGACGACGACGAGCGCGGGGGCGCTCACGCCAGTGCTCCGATCACGAGGCCGCTACCGCTCGGTCGGGTCGAAGAAGCCGGCCTTGCCGAGGAGCTGCTGATCGCGGGCCGCGAGCCTGGCCTCGTGCTCGGCGCGCCGCAGTTCCTCGTACCACTCCTCGAGGAGCTGGTTCTGCAGACCGAACATCTCCTTCTCCTCGTCGGGCTCGGCGTGGTCGTACCCGAGCAGGTGCAGCATCCCGTGGACCGTGAGCACGGCGAGTTCGTGCGCGAGCGAATGGCCGGCCTTCTCGGCCTGTTCCGCGGCGAAGGACGGGCACAGCACGATGTCGCCGAGCATCGAGGGGCCGGGCTCGGGGGCGTCGGGGCGGCCGCCGGGCTCGAGTTCGTCCATGGGGAAGGACATCACGTCGGTGGGGCCGGGCAGGTCCATCCAGCGCATGTGCAGATCGGCCATGGTGTCGGAGTCGACGAGCACCATCGACAGTTCCGCGGCCGGATGCACGTCCATCCGGGCGATGACGAACCGCGCGATGTCGATCAGGTCCTCCTCGGCGACGTCCATCCCCGATTCGTTCGAGATCTCGATGCTCATCTGTGGCATTCCTTCTGGGCAAATGCGGACACGGCGGGTACGAGACGGGCGGGGCCCTCGGTCACGGTCACCGGCGCGGCACCCGGCTCTGGGCTGCTGCCCGCCGCTGGGCCCGGTTGCCCATGGCGACGCCGGCCGGCCGATCGGCCTCGAAACGCTCGTAGGCGTCGACGATGTCGGAGACGAGCCGGTGCCGCACCACGTCGCTGCTGTCGAGGACGGCGAAATGGATGCCGTCGATGCCCTCGAGGATCTCGGCGGCGGCCGCCAGGCCGGAGCGGGCACCGCCGGGCAGGTCCACCTGCGTGGTGTCGCCGGTGACGACGATCTTGGAACCGAAGCCGAGACGCGTCAGGAACATCTTCATCTGCTCGGCGGTGGTGTTCTGCGCCTCGTCGAGGATGATGAACGCGTCGTTGAGGGTGCGTCCGCGCATGTACGCCAGCGGCGCGACCTCGATGACCCCGGCCTGCATCAGCTTCGGGATGGCTTCCGGGTCCATCATGTCGTGCAGCGCGTCGTGCAGCGGGCGCAGGTACGGGTCGATCTTCTCGTGCAGCGTGCCCGGCAGGAAGCCGAGTCGCTCCCCGGCCTCGACGGCGGGCCGGGTGAGGATGATGCGGGTGACCTGCTTCGACTGCAGCGCCTGCACGGCCTTGGCCATGGCGAGGTACGTCTTGCCGGTGCCCGCGGGCCCGATGCCGAACACGATCGTGTTGGTGTCGATGGCGTCGACGTAGCGCTTCTGGTTGAGGGTCTTGGGCCGGATGGTCTTGCCGCGCCGGGACAGGATGTCGAGGCTGAGGACGTCGGCCGGCGAGTCGGACAGACCCTGCGTGAGCATGCCCACGGTGCGGCGCACCGCGTCCGGGGTCACCGCCTGCCCGCGTCCGACGAGGGTGACGAGCTGCCCGAGCACCCGTTCCGCGAGCGCGACGTCCGCCGGCGCGCCGGTGAGGGTGACGGAGTTGCCGCGTACGTGGATGTCCGCACCGAGGGCCCGTTCGAGGGCGATGAGATTCTCGTCGGCCGAGCCGAGCAGCGGCGCCGCAGCTTCGGGCGGCAGGTCCAGGTGGGAACGGACGGTGGTCCGTTCGGCGTTCCCGGTGTCTCGGGTGTCGTCTGGTTCACTCACGTGGACGGTACGGCCTGCTTTCGGTTCGTCTCGCGCACGACGGGCGTCGTGACGATGCCAGTCTAGCGCCGGGCGTCCCCGCGCCCCACCGCATTGCCGCCCGGGCCGTGCGCCGCGCGCCGATCCCGCTGCGCTCGCTGGGCCCGCTGGACGACGTCGACGGCCCGCTCCGGCGGGACCCCCATGAGGACGAGGGCGGCCAGGGCGACGGTCTCCCCGGCGTCGTGCACCACCCCGAGATTGGCCTGCTCGAGGGTCGCCATGGTGAGCCCCTCGAGCATCCCGACGAGGACGACGGCCGGAAGGTAGGCGGAGAACACCCCCGACCGGCAGCCCCGCTCCACGATCGCGAGGGTGCGGGCGCGCAGCGGGGCGATGAGTTCGCCGATGCGCTCGTCGCCGACCTCCTTGCGCGCGAAGGACAGCAGCACGCGGAAGCGGTCACCGACGGGCCAGGTCATCAGGGCCGCGACGGCGAGCGCCAGGTCGGGCTCCTCGGGGTCCGGCCGGTCGACCGCGGCGGCGAGCGCGGCAGCCGCCTCCTCGGCGATGCCGTCGACGAGCGCCTCGCGGTTCGGGAAGTGGGCATAGACGGTGCGGCGCACCACGCCGGCGGCCTGCGCGACGTCGTCCATGCTGGCGTCCGGGTCGGCGGCGAAACACCCCATCGCCGCCTCGAGGATCCGGGCTCGGTTCCCGCTCGTCCGCCGCCGCGGCCCCCGGACCGGTTCCGCCACGCTGACACCTTCTTCCGCCGCCGGGTGTGACGTCCGTCAACTTTACTTGCACACACGTGTGCAAATTTCTAACTTGCACAGTGTTGTGCAAATTACTGCCGATGCCCGCATCCCGTGAGGAGCGCCGATGACCTCGATCCTGACCCGCTCGACCGCAGATCCCACCCGCCCGTATCCGCGACGGTGGGCCGGCCTCGCCGTGCTCTGCCTGAGCCTGCTGATCGTCGTGATGGCGAACACCGCGCTGATCGTCGCGGCGCCGAGCATGCTGCGCGAACTGCGGCTCACCAGCACCGACATGCAGTGGGTGATCGACGGCTACACCGTCCCCTACGCCGCGCTGATGCTGCTCGCCGGCGTCCTCGGCGACCGCTACGGCCGGCGGCGCGCCCTCCTCGCCGGCCTGGCCGTCTTCGCCGCGGGGGCCGTGTTCGGCAGCCTCGCCGGCACCGCGACCGAGGTGATCGTCGCCCGCATCACCATGGGGGTCGGCGCCGCGGTGATCATGCCCGCGACCCTGTCCCTGCTCGTCGCCATGTTCCCGGCCTCGGAACGGCCCCGCGCCATCGCCGCCTGGGCCGCGACCTCCGGACTGGCGATCGCGCTCGGCCCGTTGCTCGCGGGCTGGCTGCTCGAACAGCACGCGTGGGGTTCGACCTTCCTCATCAACGTGCCGATCGCGGCGTTCGCCGCGGTCGCGGCGCTCGCGCTGGTGCCGCCGTCCCGGGCCGAGCACCTCACCCGTATCGACTGGGCCGGCGGCGCCCTGTCCGTGGCGGCCGTCGGCGCCCTGGTCTTCGGCATCATCGAGGGCTTCCACTTCGGTTGGAACGCAACGTCGCTCGGATCCCTGGCGGTCGCGGCCCTCGCCGGTGCCGCGTTCGTCGCCTGGGAACTGCGCCACCCGCAGCCGCTGCTGGACCTCGGGCGGGTCACCGACCGTTCCGTCGGCGGCGCGTGCCTGTCCGTGCTGCTGCTCTTCCTCGCGTCGTTCGGGGCGATCTACTTCGTGGCGCAGCACTTCCAGTTCGTGTTCGGCTACAGCCCCCTCGACACCGGTCTGCGCCTGCTCCCCCTGGCCGGGGCCGTGTCGATCGGATCGGCCGTGAGCGGGCGGCTGGCCCCACGCCTCGGCGCCCGCGTCGCGATCGGTGCCGGAACGGCCGTCGCCGCGGCCGGCGTCCTCGCTCTCGCCCTCGTCGACGACGGTTCCGGATACGGGCTGTTCCTCGTCTCGCTCGTGCTCCTCGGCCTCGGCATCGGGCTGGCCGCACCCCCGGCCACGGACCTCGTGATGAGCGGATTCCCCGAGTCCGACCTCGGCGCCGCAGGGGGCCTGAACGACACCGCGGTCGAGCTCGGCGGATCCCTCGGCATCGCCGTGCTGGGCTCGGTGCTGGCCACCACCTACCAGCGCGAGATCTCCGGATTCCTCACGGGACTGCCGCTCGCGACTCTCGACGGGCCGATGGCCGCCCAGGCCGACGCGGCCGTCGCTGCGGCGGGCGATTCGGTCGGCGGTGCGGCGATCGTCGCCGAGGAGCTGGCGAAGAACCCGTTCGTCTCCTCCTACGCCCAGCCGCTTCTCGACGCATCGGCCTCCGCCTTCTCGCAGGCGATCACGTCGGCGAGTCTCGTCGGCGGCCTTGCCCTGGCCGTCGGCGCCGTCGTCGTCGTCGCGGTCCTGCCCCGCCGCGGCTGAGCGCTCAGCCCGCCGAGCGCGCCCCCGAGCCCAGCGGTTCGGGGGCGAGCAGCAGGTCGCGCGACAGCGCCCAGCTGCGGGTCCGCTTGTCGAGGAACGCGAAGTGGTCCTCCCCGTCGACGACGTGCAGTTCCACCGGATCGCCCGCGGCGACCGCCGCCGCGGCATAGCGCTCGGCGACCTTCACCGGCACCTGGGCGTCCTCGGTGCCGTGCACGAGAGCGACCGGCACACCGATCGGCACCCGGTGCCGGGGCGACGCCGACCGGTACAACTCCGGATCCGCGTCGTAGGGCTGACCGAACA
>NZ_WVTE01000105.1:0-7894 GCF_009939605.1 Rhodococcus sp. YH1
TCCTCGACGAGCCGACCGCCGGTCTGGACGCGCAGGCGCGGTTGCTGGTCTGGGAACTGATCGACGCCCTGCGGCGCGACGGAGTCGCGGTGCTGCTCACCACGCACCTGATGGACGAGGCCGAGGAGCTCGCCGACGAGGTCGTCATCATCGATCACGGCCGGATCGTGGCCGCCGGTACCCCCGCCGAGGTCGCCCGCACCGGCGCGGAGGGCCAGTTGTGGCTCACCGCCGCCGCGGGTCTGGACCTCGCTCCCCTGCGCGCCGCCCTGCCGGACACGTTCCGGGTGCGCGAGGCCGGTCCCGGCCGGTACCTGGTGGAGGGCCCCATCGATCCGCAGGTCGTCGCGGTGGCCGCGTCGTGGTGCGCGGACCAGGGCGTCCTGGCCAGCGAGATCCGGGTGGACCAGCGCAGCCTCGAGGACGTGTTCCTGGACCTGACCGGACGGGAGATCCGAGGATGAGCATGTCGCACGAGCGGCTGGCGGCCAACCGGTTCGCCCCCGGCACCTTCAGCCCGCGGCCCCGGCCGAACGCCCCGGCGGCGATGCTCGCCGCGCAGACCCGCATGGAACTGCTGCTGCTGCTGCGCAACGGCGAGCAGCTGCTGCTGACGATGTTCATCCCGATCACCCTGCTGATCGGGCTCACCCTGCTCCCGATCGGCGACCTCGGCGCCACCCGGGTCGACCGGGTCCTGCCGGCCGTGATGACGGTCGCGGTGATGTCCACGGCGTTCACCGGGCAGGCGATCGCGGTCGGATTCGACCGCAGATACGGTGCATTGAAAAGACTCGGCGCCACCGCGCTGCCGAAGTGGGGCATCATCGCAGGCAAGAGCGGCGCGGTCGCGCTCGTCGTGGCGCTGCAATCGATTCTGCTGGGCGGCATCGGCCTCGCCCTCGGCTGGCGCCCCGAGCCGGTCGGGCTGCTCCTCGGGGCCGTCGTCATCGCGCTGGGGACCGTGACGTTCGCGACGCTGGGCCTGCTGCTCGGCGGCACGCTGCGCGCCGAGATCGTGCTGGCCCTGGCCAACATCATCTGGTTCGTGCTGCTCGGCATCGGCAGCGTCGTCCTCGCCGGCGACGGCCTGCACGAGGCGGTGGTGCACGTGGCCCGCCTGGTTCCGTCGGGGGCCCTCGCCCTCGCCCTCGACGACGCGCTGCGCGGCAGCATCGACTGGCTGGCCGTCGCGATCCTCGGCGCGTGGGCGGCCGTCGGCGGCTTCCTGGCGAGCCGGCTGTTCCGCTTCGTCTGACCCGGCACCCCACCCCACTACAGCCTGTAGTGGACCGGCCCGTACCATCGTCATGTGCTGTATCGCGGCTTTCTGAGCCTTGTCGACCGTCTGCCCCTGCCGTCCCTGCGGACCCAGCGGCTGCTCGCGCTGATCGCAATCCTGACTCAGGGCGGTATCGCCGTGACCGGGTCGATCGTCCGCGTGACCGCGTCCGGCCTGGGGTGCCCCACCTGGCCGCAGTGCTTCCCGGGCAGCTTCGTGCCCGTCGGCGTGTCCGAGGAGGTCGCCACCCTGCACCAGGTCGTCGAATTCGGCAACCGGCTGCTGACCTTCGTCGTCGTCGCCTCCGCCGCGGCGGTCGTGCTGGCCGTGACCCGCGCCCGGCGCCGCCGCGAGGTCCTCACCTATGCCTGGCTGATGCCCGCCGGCACCGTCCTGCAGGCCGTCATCGGCGGCATCACCGTGCTCGCCGGCCTGGCCTGGTGGACCGTGGCGGTGCACCTGCTGGCGTCGATGCTGATGGTGTGGCTCGCGGTGCTGCTGTACGCGAAGGTCGGCGAGCCCGACGACGGGGTGGTCGTGGAGACGATCCCCCGCCCGCTGCGGACCCTCACCGCCCTGTCCGCTGCGCTGCTCGCCGGGGTGCTCGTCGCGGGCACGATGGTCACCGGCGCCGGCCCGCACGCCGGCGACAAGAGCGCCGACAGGCCGGTGCCGCGCCTCGAGATGGACATCGAGTCGCTGGTGCACCTGCACGCCGAGCTGCTCGTCGGATACCTCGGCCTGCTCGTCGGCCTGGCCTTCGCGCTGTACGCCGTCGCCGCCCCCCATCCGGTGAAGAAGCGCCTGCACGTGCTGCTCGCCCTCGTCGTCGCCCAGGCCCTGGTCGGGGTCGTGCAGTACTTCACCGACGTGCCCGCCGCACTCGTCGCCGTGCACGTCGCCGGTGCCGGGCTGTGCACGGCCGCCACGGCGGCGGTGTGGGCGGCCGGGCGGGTCCGCACCACCGAACCGGTCCGCGAACCGGTCACCGTCTGACGCCGGCGCACGCGATACGGCGAAACGGCTCCGGGGGCCGCCCGTGGCGGGCGGCCCCCGGAGCCGTACGAGGATCGGTCAGCGCTCGTTGCGCGCCCGCGGGAACCGGGTCTGGTTGGCCACCCAGCCGGCCATCTTCTTCCAGTGGCCCTGCTGCGGGGTCGCGATGCTGGTCACCTCCCGGTCCCACTCCGAGACGGTGACGTCCGGCAACGCCTCGACCACGGCGTGCGCGGTGGCGAGATCCCGCACCACCCGGTCGCCGAGCACCCCGTCCTCGGCGACGAGGGTGATGCGCACCGCGCCCCGCGCGACCGGCTGCAGCACCGCCTTGGCGGAGCCGCCGTGCGCGGCGACGAAGCTGCGGAAGGACTTCACGATGTCGGCCGGTGCGGCCACGACCTGAGTATCGGCGCTCATGCCTGCAGAATACTGTGAACGCATGCGCGCAATCGAAGTGGCACGGTTCGGCGGCCCCGAGGTGCTCACCCTCGTCGACCTCCCGGCTCCCGAGCCCGGCCCAGGTCAGCTGCTGGTACGGACCGACGCCGTGGGCATCAACTTCATCGACACCTACTTCCGCACCGGGCTGTACCCGCGGGAGCTGCCGTACGTCCCCGGGACCGAGGGCACCGGCCGCGTCGTCGCGGTGGGTGAGGGCGTGGCCGACGTGGGGGTCGGCGACCGGGTGAGCTGGGCGTCGGCCGACGGTTCCTACGCGGAACAGGTGCTCGTGCCGGCGGCGGTGGCCGTACCGGTGCCCGACCCCGTTCCCGCCGAGCAGGCCGCGTCGGCGCTGCTCCAGGGCATGACCGCGCACTACCTGCTGAATTCGACGTATCCGGCGCAGCCCGGCGAGACGGTGCTGGTGCACGCGGGCGCCGGCGGCGTGGGCCTGCTGCTCACCCAGCTCGCCGCCGCGAAGGACGTGCGGGTGATCACGACCGTCTCCACCGACGAGAAGGAGACCCTGTCGCGGGAGGCGGGCGCGGCCGAGGTGCTGCGCTACACCGACGACCTCGCCGAGCGGGTCCGTGACCTCACCGGCGGGGAGGGCGTCGCGGCCGTCTACGACGGGGTCGGCGCCGCCACGTTCGAGTCGTCGCTCGCATCGCTGCGCATCCGCGGCACGCTGGCGCTGTTCGGCGCCGCCAGCGGCCCGGTGCCGCCGTTCGACCTGCAGCGACTCAACCCGGCCGGCTCGCTGTACGTCACCCGCCCCACCCTCGCGCACCACGTGCGAACGCGCGAGGAGCTGATGTGGCGGGCGGGCGACGTGTTCGCCGCCGTCGCCGACGGCACCCTGACCGTCCGTGTCGGCGCCCGGTACCCGCTCGCGCAAGCGGAGCAGGCACACCGGGACCTCGAGGCCCGCCGCACGACCGGCTCGATTGTGCTGGTCCCCTGAGGCCCGCCCCGAGCGAATGTATCGTTCCGTCGCTCAGCGGCAGCGGACGATACATTCGCTCGGCCCCGGCGCGGACGCTGACGCGGATCAGAAGAACGAGGCGACGGTGCGCAGGTCGAGCACCGAGTCCACGGCCAGGCCCAGGCACACCAGGGCGAGGTAGTTGTTGGACTGCAGGAACAGCTTGAGCGGCTTGACCGCCGCTCCGCCCCGGACGCTGCGGTACAGCTGGTGCGCGACGAGCAGGAACCACGCGCCCGCGGCGACGGTCACCACCGCGTACACCAGGCCGGCGGCCGGCACGAGCACCAGCGTCGCCAGGACGGTCGCCCACGTGTAGAGCAGGATCTGCTTGGTGACGTGCTGCTCGCTCGCGATCACGGGCAGCATGGGCACGCCGGCGGCCTTGTAGTCCTCCTTGTAGCGCATCGCCAGGGCCCACGTGTGCGGCGGCGTCCAGAAGAAGATCACCAGGAACAGCACGATCGGTTCCCAGCTCAGCGAGCCGGTGACCGCGGCCCAGCCGACCATCACCGGCATGCACCCGGCGGCTCCGCCCCACACCACGTTCTGCCAGGTCCTGCGCTTGAGGACCATCGTGTAGACCAGCACGTAGAAGGCGATCGTGGCAACGACGAGCAGGCCGGCGAGCAGGTTCGCCCGCCACCACAGCCACAGGAACGACACGACGCCGAGCACCATGCCGAACACGAACGCGTGCCGGGTCGGGACGGCCTGCCGGGCCAGCGGCCGCAGCGCCGTCCGTTTCATCACCTTGTCGATGTCGGCGTCGACGACACAGTTCAGCGCATTCGCGCTGGCCGCGCCCATCCACCCGCCGAACAGGGTGCTCAGGATGAGCACCAGGTCGACCTCGCCGCGGTCGGCGAAGAGCATCGCCGGGATGGTCGCCACCAGCAGCAGCTCGATCACGCGCGGCTTGGTCAGCGCGATATAGGCGAGCACCGTGCCCGAAACGCGTCCCCACACCGTGTCGGGGCGAGGCGCCCGGGGTGTCTCGGGGGCGCCGAAGCCGTGTCCTCCCGGCCGTTGCCCTGTCCGCACCCTGTCTCCTTGCACCACGCGATTACGCACCTTCGCTCGCCGTCGCCCTACTACGAACGATGGTAGACGTCGCGCAGGCCCGGACCGAATCGACCCGCAAAGCGCAGCACATTACTCTGGAGGGGCGCTCGAGGCTTTCGCGCCCGCACGCTCCCCGTATACCCATGTCAGGAGACTTCTGCTCGTGTCGATCACAGACGAGATCCGCTCTCTCACCCAGGCAGTGCACCCCGCCGACTGGACCGACCTCGACACCAAGGCCGTCGACACCGCCCGCGTGCTCGCCGCCGACGCGGTCCAGAAGGTGGGTAACGGACACCCCGGCACGGCGATGAGCCTGGCCCCGGTGGCCTACACGCTGTTCCAGAGGGTGATGCGGCACGACCCGACAGACCCGCACTGGGTGGGACGGGACCGGTTCGTGCTCTCGTGCGGGCACTCGAGCCTGACCCTCTACATCCAGCTGTACCTGTCGGGCTACGGGCTCGAGCTCGCCGACCTCGAGGCGCTGCGCACGTGGGGTTCGAAGACCCCCGGCCACCCCGAGTTCGGGCACACCGCGGGGGTGGAGATGACCACCGGCCCGCTCGGGCAGGGCCTGGCCTCCGCCGTGGGCATGGCGATGGCGGCGCGCCGCGAACGCGGCCTGTTCGACCCGGACGCGGCGACCGGCGCGAGCCCGTTCGACCACCACGTCTACGTCCTCGCCTCCGACGGCGACATCGAGGAGGGCGTGACGTCGGAGGCCTCGTCCCTCGCAGGCGTGCAGCAGCTCGGCAACCTGATCGTCTTCTACGACGACAACAAGATCTCCATCGAGCACGACACGGCGATCGCGCTCGGTGAGGACGTCGCCAAGCGCTACGAGGCGTACGGCTGGCACGTGCAGACCGTCGAGGGCGGCGAGAACGTCACCGCGATCCTCGACGCCGTCGAGGCCGCCAAGGCCGTCACCGACAAGCCGTCGCTCGTCGTGCTGCGCACCATCATCGGCTACCCGGCGCCGACCAAGATGAACACTGGCGACGTGCACGGCGCCGCCCTCGGCGCCGACGAGGTCGCCGCCGTCAAGACCGCCCTCGGCTTCGACCCCGCCAAGCACTTCGACGTCGACCCGGCCGTGATCGAGCACACCCGCGCCGTCGTCGAGCGCGGCGCGGCGGCCCGCACCGCATGGCAGGCCGAGTTCGACGCGTGGGCGGGCCGGGAGCCGCAGCGCAAGGAGCTGTTCGACCGGTTGCAGTCCGGGGACTTCCCGGCCGGCTGGACCGAGGTGCTGCCCACCTACGAGCCGGCCGCCAAGGGCCCGGCCACCCGCAAGGCGTCCGGCAGCGCCCTCGCCGCGCTCGGTCCGGTGCTGCCCGAGCTGTGGGGCGGTTCGGCGGACCTGGCGGGCTCGAACAACACCACGATCCCCGGCTCGGATTCGTTCGGCCCGGTGTCGATCTCCACGAAGGACTGGAACGCCCAGCCGTACGGGCGGACGCTGCACTTCGGCGTGCGCGAGCACGCGATGGGTTCGATCCTCAACGGCATCGCCCTGCACGGCCCGACCCGCCCCTACGGCGGCACCTTCCTGGTGTTCAGCGACTACATGCGTCCCGCGGTGCGGCTCGCCGCGCTCATGCAGACCCCGGCGATCTACGTGTGGACCCACGACTCGATCGGCCTCGGCGAGGACGGCCCGACGCACCAGCCGGTCGAGCACCTCACGGCGCTGCGCGCCATCCCCAACCTGGCCGTGATCCGCCCCGGCGACGCGAACGAGACCTCGTTCGCGTGGGCCGCCGCGCTGGAGAACAAGACCGGCCCGACCGCCCTGGCCCTGACCCGCCAGGACGTGCCGGTGCTGGAGGGCACCCGCGAGAAGGCCGCCGAGGGCCTGGCCCGCGGCGCGTACGTGCTGGCCGAGGCGTCGAGCGGCACCCCGGAGGTGGTGCTGCTCGGCACCGGCTCGGAGTTGCAGCTCGCCGTCGCGGCCCGCGAGGTCCTCGAGGCCGACGGCGTCCCCACCCGCGTGGTGTCGGTGCCGGTCCTCGACTGGTTCCTCGAGCAGGACCAGGCGTACCGCGACGCGGTGCTGCCGCCGGCGGTGCGTGCCCGCGTCTCCGTCGAGGCCGGCCTGGCGATGCCGTGGTACCGCCTGCTCGGCGACGCCGGTGAGGCCGTTTCGCTCGAGCACTTCGGCGCCTCCGCCGACCACAAGACCCTGTTCCGCGAGTTCGGCATCACCGCCGAGGCCGTCGTCGACGCCGCCCGCCGCTCGCTGACCCGAGTGAAGGGATGATCCCGATGACCCAGCAGGTAACCCAGAACGAGAACCTCGCCCAGCTCTCGGCCGCCGGTGTGTCCGTGTGGCTCGACGACCTCTCCCGGGACCGCATCGAGTCCGGCAACCTTGCCGAGCTGATCGCCACCCGCAGCGTGGTGGGCGTGACCACCAACCCGTCGATCTTCCAGGCCGCGCTCAGCAAGGGTCACGTCTACGACGCCCAGGTCCGTGAGCTCGCCCTGGCCGGCGCCGACGTGGACACCACCATCCGCACCGTCACCACCGACGACGTGCGCGCCGCGTGCGACGTCCTGGCCCCGGTGTTCGAGGCCACCGGCGGCGTCGACGGCCGCGTCTCCATCGAGGTCGACCCGCGGCTGGCGCATTCCACCGACGCGACCGTGCAGCAGGCGATCGAGCTGTGGCGCATCGTGGACCGCCCCAACCTGCTCATCAAGATCCCCGCGACGGTGGCCGGCCTGCCCGCCATCGCCCGCGTGATCGGCGAGGGCATCAGCGTGAACGTGACGCTGATCTTCTCGGTCGAGCGCTACGAGCGGGTCATCGAGGCCTACCTCGACGGCCTGACCGCCGCCAAGTCGGCCGGCCACGACCTGTCGACGATCCACTCGGTGGCCTCGTTCTTCGTCTCCCGCGTCGACACCGAGATCGACGCGCGGCTCGAGGCCATCGGCACCCCCGAGGCCCTCGCGCTGCGCGGTAAGGCCGGCGTCGCCAACGCCCGCCTGGCGTACGCGGCGTACCGCCGGGCGTTCGAGTCGGGTGCCCGGTTCGAGCAGCTCGCCGCCGCCGGGGCGCGGCCGCAGCGCGCTCTGTGGGCGTCGACCGGGGTGAAGAACCCGGAGTACTC
>NZ_WVTE01000106.1:0-7858 GCF_009939605.1 Rhodococcus sp. YH1
CACGGGTAGGGCCAGCACCCGCCGCAGGGCGGCGGAACTGCTCCTCGGTGTCACCGGCACTCTCGATGCGTTCGCGTCCGGCAACGAACTGGCGTCGGCGTTGAAGAAGAGCGGTCCCCGAGGAAACCAGCTCCTCAAGGAACTGCAGTCCGACTGGGCGGAGAACCCGGCGACACGGGAGTTGCTCGACGAACTCATCGACGTCGCCGACCAGGTCCTCCGCGATTCCGGTGGGGTAGTAGCGATCTCCACCCTCACCGCCGAGATCCGCGCCCGGCTGCCCCAAGCCCCGGCCGCTACCACCGATGCCATGGCCCCGCGTCTCGCGGAGCGTGCTGCCGCCGGGCTGTTGCGCCTCGCCCTGGATCGACTCACCGAGCACGAAACCGCCGAGGGAACCCGACGGTGGGTGCGCCGACGCCACGGTGGACGCCTCGCGTTGGTCGCCGACGACGAACTCCTGCTCGCCGGAGCCGAAGCTGCGGGCCGTCGCGCCGACGACCTCATGGTCGCCACCCCGATGTCCCAGGTGGTCCCGATGGGCACCGCGGCACGCGAACTGCGCGGCGCGTTCGCTCGCGCCTACACAGCCGCGGCCGGACCGGACGTGCCCGTGCCACTGCCGCCGGACGGGCGTCTTGTGCGCTTGGCGGCGGCCATTTCCCGCTTCGCCGCCGTCTCCGGTCGCGGTGAACTGCACAGCCGCAGCCTCGGCCCGTCTGATGCGCTGCGCATCGCCCTTGCCGGACTCGCCCAGACCGAGGCGTTGTCGCCGACGGAGATCCGGGCACGCGTCGCCGCACGATTCCCGGAGCTCGACCGGCTCCCTGCCCGGCCTGCTCTCGACGCGCACCTCGACCGTGCCGGACTCGGCCTCACCTGGGACGGCACCGCCTACCGCTACGAGCAGGCCGCACCACCGAGCGAAACCTCCCTGCACACCCGCACCGCCACTCACACCGGACAGCCCGCCGGACCCGTCGTGTCCGCCGCGACCGGCGAGGGTGGCGCGGCGCGGAACTCGCTGATGGCGCGATCCCTGGCCGAGAACGGCTTCCTGGTCTTCGGGGTGCCCGTCCGCCGCCCTGGCGACCACCAGGTCGTTGCGCAGGAACTCGTCGACGCGCACGACGCCGACGCCGTCGACGTCACGGGAGCGATCATCGACGCGATGCGCACCTTCTCATCCGAGCGCGGCGTGTCGTGGGATCTTGTGCGAAGCGCCGATGCTGCCGCGCCGGGAAGCAAGGATGCGCGGGGTTTGCGTGCGGTGCTCGAACAGGTGATGCCGCGCCTGTGCGCCGGCCTCGAGGATCGGGTGTTCGGCGATGCCGCGCAGCCCACTCCGTTGGTTCTCACCGAGGTGTCGCCGCTGGCCCGTTACGGCTACCTCGACGTGTTGGCGCGGTTGGCGGACCTGTCGGCGCCGCGCCGCCGCCCGGTGTGGGTGGTGTTGCCGCAGATGCGTGGCCAGCGCGGCGCGTTGGTGGATGGTCAACCGATCCAGTTGGGTTCGCCCGGTGGACAGTTCGTTGTGTACCCGGTTTGGAAGACCGGGGCTGTTGAGAGCGAGAAGGTGTGATGGCGGACTTTTCCGCGACCGAGTTGGTGAAGGCGCTGCGCAAGCAGGTCACGGTCCTCGAGGACGATCTGCGTGCGCGCGTCGACGGTGCGGACGTCGACACCCGTCAGACGGGGATGGAGCAGCGGTGGCGCACCGAGTACACCGCGGCACTGCACGCGAACCGGACGGCGGCGTCGTGGCAGGCCTGGCGCGACGAACGGGTGACGCAAGCCGCGGTCGCGTGGGTGCTACTGACGGTGTTCGCGCGCTACTGCGAAGATCACGCACTCGTGTCGAAGGCGTGGATCGGTGGGCCGAACCCCGATGCGCGCCAGCAGGCCCTCGACGCGCGACGCGCCTACTTCACGGAGTTCCCCGAGCACACCGACCGTGAGTGGCTCGAAGCGATCATCTCGCATTTCGCGAAGATGGAAGCCACCCGAGGACTGGTCGACAGCTACTCGCCGATGCACCAGGTGGCGCCCTCAGGCGACGCAGCGCGCGGTCTTCTCGAATTCTGGTGGGACAAGGACGCATCCGGTGAGCCACTGTGGAGCTTCGTCGGTGTCGACACCCGATTCCTGGGGGACGTGTACCAGGACCTCTCGGAGTTCGCGAAGAAGACCTACGCCCTACTGCAGACCCCGGAGTTCGTGGAAGAGTTCATCCTCGACCAGACTCTCGAACCGGCCCTGAAAGAGCGCCCCCTCGAGGGTTTCACGGTGATCGACCCGACCTGCGGGTCCGGGCACTTTCTGCTCGGTGCGTTCCACCGATTGCTGGAACGCTGGGAGAACGAAGCACCTGGCCTCGGCCGGCGTGTGGTGGTGCAGAAGGCGCTTGCGTCGGTGTTCGGTGTGGACATCAACCCGTTCGCGGTGGCGATCGCGCGGTTCCGGTTGATGGTCGCTGCGTTGGATGCGAGTGGGGACAAGTCGATCGAGAAGTTGATCGACATCGAGCTGAACCTCGCGGCGGGTGACTCGTTGCTGTGGGGTGCGCGGCAGCAGGCGCTCGCGGACGACCTGTGGTCGACGGGATCGGAGCAGATGGCATATGCAACAGAGAACGCAGACGCGCTGAGAGCGATCCTGCAGCGGGAACACGATGTGGTGGTGGGGAATCCGCCGTACATAACGGTGAAGGATGCCGCCCGGAATCAGACGTATCGGCAGCTATACAACTTCTGCAGGGGAACCTACGCGCTGACGGTGCCGTTCATGGAACTGTTCTTCGATCTCTCAAAGACCGATTCAGCTGGCAAGCCGGGTTGGGTCGGCCAGATCACCTCCAACTCGTTCATGAAGCGGGGGTTCGGGTCCAAGCTAATCGAAGAGTTCCTTGTCACGCGCGATCTCCGGCAAGTCATCGACACCTCTGGGGCATACATCCCAGGTCATGGCACGCCGACGGTTATCCTGGTGGGCCGCAACCGCTCCCCGGTCGGTGAGACCGTGCGTGCAGTACTCGGTGTGCGGGGAGAGCCCGGAAAACCGGACGAACCCTCGAAGGGCATCGTGTGGTCTGAAATCGTAGAGCATATGGATGAGTCCGGATTCGACGGGGGTTGGATCAGCGTTGTTGATCTCGATCGTGCGATCTTGGCCACGCACCCATGGAGCCTCAGTGGTGGTGGATCGGTCGAGTTGACCTCCGCGATCGAAACCGCGGCCGCGAAGACGCTCGGTGTCCTGCAGCGGAGGATCGGCTTCTTCGGTGACAGTCACGCAGATGAGACGTTCTTCCTCCCGGCGTCATACGCGAAGCGACTCGGGGCGCCCGGAGCGTCTCTCATCTCGTCGACACGAGGCGAGGAAGTTCGAGACTGGAACGCGATCGAGTCGGAGTATGCACTTCTCCCCTATACGAGCGAGCGCAGGCTCCTACCGCTCGACGCTCTGAATCGAGATGTTCAGCGGATGTTGTGGACTTTCCGTACGACTCTCGGATCACGCTCGACATTCGGTGGGGGGACGTACTTCTCCTCCGGGAGGAAGTGGTACGAGTGGCATCAGCTACCACGAGACGAAGGAACTTCGGCATGGGCAATATCCTTCGCCTTCGTCGCGACGCACAACCATTTCGTCCTGGACCGCGGCGGCAAGGTGTTCAACCGTTCTGCGCCGGTGATCAAGTTGCCGGAGGGGGCGAGCGAGGACGACCATCTCCGGCTGCTCGGGGTGCTAAACAGCTCGCTGGGCTGCTTCTGGCTCAAGCAGGTCTGTCATGACAAGGGAAGCCAGTCCGGCTCCGGAGGTTTCATGCACGATGAGTGGGAGGTCTTCTATGAGTTCACAGGTACGAACCTGAAGGACTTCCCGTTGCCGTCGGCGTATCCGCTTGCCAGCACTCGAACCCTCGATACGCTCGCGCAGGAGCTTGCCACTCATACGCCGTCTGCCGTTGCCACGAGAGCGGTGCCAACCGCCGCGACGTTGGAACTCGCGCGGACCGAATCGGAACGGATTCGCGGGCTAATGATCGCGTACCAGGAGGAACTCGACTGGGAGTGTTATCGTCTGTATGGCTTGATTGACGAAGACCTCACCTACGATGGTGAAGTTCCTGAAATCACTTTGGGTGCACGGTCATTCGAGATTGCACTGGCGCGAGCGCTTGCGGACGGAAGTTCGACGGTTTGGTTCGAGCGGCACGGCTCCGCTCCGACCACCGAGATTCCGGCGCACCTTCCCGCCGACTACCGTGATCTGTTGCAGCGACGCATTGATGTCATCGCTTCGAATTCGGGTATCCGTTTGCTTGAGAAGCCGGAGCATAAGCGGCGCTGGGCTTCGGAGCCGTGGGACAAGCGCGTCGCCGAAGCGCTGCGTGACTGGCTGCTGGATCGTATGGAGAGTCGTGAGCTCTGGTTCGAAGGGGACCATTCCACCCCGCGCAGTATCGCCCAGCTCGCCGACCGACTCGACCGCGATGACGACTTCCGTCAGGTACTGCGGTTGTGGGCCGGCAACAACGAGGTATCCACCTCGGCGGCATTGGTCAAACTGCTCGACGAAGAGGGTGTCCCGTATCTGGCGGCGCTGCGGTACAAGCCGTCAGGTCTCATCAAGCGCGAAGCGTGGGAGCACACGTGGGACCTGCAGCGTCGGGAGGACGCCAGGGAGAAGCTCGACGGTCCGATTCCGGTGCCACCGAAGTACAAGCCCGCCGATTTCCTCAAGACCTCGTATTGGTCGCGGCGCGGCAAACTCGATGTGCCCAAGGAACGGTTCATCTCTTATCCGAATGCGAACCGCGACACCGACCCTACAATGCTCCTCGGCTGGGCGGGATGGGATCACGCCGAACAGGCCCTCGCGCTCGCCGGACTCGTCGATGAACGCATCGCGACCGACGGCTGGGATCAGGCGTCTCCCGAGAAGCTGACTCCGATGCTGGCGGGCCTCGCCGAGCTGTTGCCATGGGTGCGGCAATGGCACGGTGAGATCGACCCCGAATACGGCGAATCCGTGGCCGACACCATCGAGGAAGTGCTGCGCTCGCACTGCGCGGAACTCGGTCTGACCATCGAGGATCTCGCTGTCTGGCGGCCACTTCCTGCAACCCGAGGCCGCCGTACGAACGAACGTTGAATTGCGACAATCGTGCGGCTTCTGCCGTGCCGATCCAGAACGTTCAGATGTTACCCTCACTGGTTTAATCGGCCAACCCTAATGGCGTACCGCAAAGGATATGCAGTGACCAGTCAAGATCCTCCATTTCATACTCTCCATTTCGGTCAGATTGATGCTAACCAAGAAGCCATTGACGAGCCGAGCCTTCTGACGGACGGGTATTTTGATTACCGCGACGCGGCATATGGCGTTAAGTCGCTACGTACGTGGGCTCTATTAGGTCCCAAAGGTTCCGGTAAATCGGCAGTGCTTAAGCATATCGAACTCTCGTGGGCGAATCGATATGATCGATTCTTCACTTACTGGTCGCTGGCTAGTTTTCCAGTAAACGACGTTACGCGTATTGAGACCGGTCAATCGGCGGGCGGGTCGCGCGCCCAGTCGGTATGGGAGTTCCTTTTAATTTTACGTCTCGTTCAGTCGCTGAACGAGGACCAGTCAGTTTCGGCGCCAGGGTCTTTCGGGGAGATGTCGCAGGCTCTAAAGAGAGGTGGGTATCTCCCTGGTGACTGGCTGTCATCTGTTGTGAAATGGACGAGTTCCAAGCTCAAATTTGATGCGAAGGTCGTTGGCGCGGAAGCGAACTTTGACTCGGCGTCAATCACGCCTCTTGAGGTTACCTCGTACTTAAAACAGCAGATATCATTTGTGCGCACTGAAAATAAACATGTACTAGCTCTTGATGGTCTGGACTCATTCTTCTTCGAGTCGAACGATGAGTGGAATTCACTAGCAGGACTGGTTCAAGCAGTCTACGCCCTGAATACCGAGTTCCGTTCAATGGATCTTCCAATAGCGGTTGTCGTAGCCGTCCGTTCCGATATCTTTGATGTCTTGCCTGGCGCGGAAGTTAACAAGCTGACTCCGTATGCCACGTATTTGGATTGGCACGCAAATGGAATCGGGTCGAGGAACAATTTGTGGAATCTACTCACGGCGAAAGCGTCGGTTGCACGGCCGGAGGTGCGTAATATTGTGACGCAGTACCTGGGTACTCCGATTGCTATTGGTCCACACACCGAGATACCTGAGTTTCTTCTAGACAACACTCGGCTCATTCCGCGCGATGCAGTGGCCTTGATGGGGTATCTTCAAAGATGCTACAAGGGAAATAAGTCCGTCACAGAATTGAGTGTTAAGAGGGCTGTCCAGTTATATGCGGAGGAGTACTTTGTCGGAGAAATATTCGACAATCTCGCCGGTGTGCTTCCGTCTCGTAGGGCCCGCGAGTTGGCGTCATTTAAAGACGCGCTAAGAACGGTACCGTCGAGAATATTCACAGTCAACGATTTGCAGGTAGAGCTCGAAGGTGAGCTTGAGCCCTTCGAGGTGAAGAGACTGTTGAAGCAGATGTTCGAAACTGGAGGAATTGGCATACATAATAGGGGGTACACCGACTTTATGTTTAGAAAGGTGTCTGGCGCGGGATTCACGACTCGTTATGAGTTTATGCTTCATGACGCGCTTACGCGAGCATGGAATAGGCCGTGGAGGGATCGTAATCGGGGCTGATTTGCAGGTGCGACCGCGACCGCGTTGAGGGGAGCAACTTCGCTGGATTGAGGACCGGGGCCCCGCATGGGCTGGGGCGGCGTGAGATGAGGACGTGGGGTCCTACCTGGTAGAGATCGTTTCGACCAAGAAGCAATCCCGAAGCAGGACCCCACGTGATTTCCTATCGTGCCACGCTCGACGTGCCCGAGCGCACCCTGGCCTTCGTCGCCCGTGCCCTGGCCGCGCATCGCACCCGAGTCGACCGCCGACCCTGGCAGCGGGCCGCAACCGTCTACGTCCAGGCGGTGATTGTGCTCCGCTGGTTCCGCGACGCTACCGACGTCGCCGCCCTCGCCCGCGATGCCCGAATCTCGCCGGCAACCGCCTACCGATACCTACACGAAGGCATCGACGTGATCGCCGCCCACGCCCCTGACCTGCACGAGGTCCTCGCCCACGGGAGTGCATCCGGGTGGGAACACGTCGGACTCGACGGCACCTTGATCGCCGCGACCCGCTGCCGGGAGTGTCGTCTGCCATGAGCATGGGACCAGTTTGATCTGATTTTGCCAGGGTGATGGGACCACCTGGATTGCCAGTTATGGGACCACCGGCGCGCCTTGCCGGTGGTCTCGTCGTTTGCTCGTTCGATCGTCCGTGACAGCTCAACGAGGTCGCGGAGGTCGACAGCATGGCTTTTCGGGAGATCAGCGTGAACGAGATCAGAGAAGTACTGCGACTGTGGCTCGGGACGGCAGCACTGCCGGCCCCGGGACTGCGCAAGATCGCCGAGCATACCGGTGTGGACAGTAAGACCGTCCGCCGTTACGTCGAGGCAGCGCAAGCGGCCGGCCTGGAGAAAAACCGACAGTGCCGCCGCTGTCGATGACGATTTGATCGCGGCCGTCGTCGATACCGTTCGACCTGACCGCCCGCACGGTCGCGGCGCCACATGGGAACAACTCGTGCCCCATGAAGAGCAGATCACCAAATGGGTGGCCGGGGACGGTGAACAGAAGCCACTCACGATCACCAAAATCGAAGTTCTGCTTGCCCGTAAAGGCTGCGTAGTGCCGTACCGGACGTTGCATCGGTTCGCCACCGACCGTTGCGGTTTCGGCCGCAAAGACCTTACTGTCCGCGTCGTCGACGGCGACCCAGGTAT
>NZ_WVTE01000107.1:0-7582 GCF_009939605.1 Rhodococcus sp. YH1
TGACCCGTCCGGGTCGCGAAGGAGACACACCGATGTCCGACGACGTGCTGACGAAGGTCCGCGAGCTGCTGCCGTCCATCGCGGAGCGCGCCCGCAGCGTCGACGAAACGCGCCGGGTGCCCGACCAGACCGTCCAGGACCTGGCCGCCGCGGGAGTGTTCCGGATGCTGCAGCCCGCCCGGCACGGTGGTCTGGAGAGCAACCCTGTGCGCTTCTACGAGGTGGTGCGGGCGATCTCGGGTGCCTGCGGCTCGACGGGCTGGGTGGCCTCGATCCTCGGCGTCCACTCGTGGCATCTGGCGTTGTTCGATGCGCGGGCACAGGACGACGTGTGGGGACAGGACGAGTCGACGCTCCTGTCGTCGTCGTACGCACCGGTCGGCGAGCTCGTCCCGGTCGAGGGCGGCTTCGAGCTGTCGGGCAGCTGGCGGTTCTCCTCCGGCTGCGAACACGCGTCCTGGGCGCTGCTCGGGGCGCTCGTCGTCGGGGCCGAGGGCCGGCCGGTGGACTTCATGACGGTGCTCGTGCCGCGCACCGACTACCGGATCCAGGACGTGTGGGACGTCGTCGGCATGCGCGGCACCGCGAGCAACGAGATCACCGTGGAGAAGGCGTTCGTCCCGCACCACCGGACGGTGCGCAACTACGAGCTCGCGCAGCTGCGGGCCCCCGGGCACAAGGTCAACCCGGGGCCGCTGTTCAGGCTGCCGTTCGCGGCGGTCTTCACCACCGCCGTTGCCGCGCCGGTCATCGGGACGGTCGCCGGATGCTACGAGCAGTACCTGAGCGCGATGCGCGACCGGGTGCGCCTGAGCCTGGGTGGAGGCCGGTTCGCCGAGGACCAGTTCGCGCAGGTCGCCGTCGCCCGCGCCGCGTCCGAGATCGACGCGGCGATCCTGCAGACGGACCGCAACATCCGCGAGTTGTACGAGCTGGCCGTGGCCGGGGAGCCGCTGCCGACGAGCATGCGGCTGAGGGTGCGCCGCGATCAGGTGCGCGGCACCGAGCGCGCCGTCGAGGCGATCGATCTGCTGTTCAAGACCGCGGGCGGCAACTCGCTCGGCCGCGGCAACCCCGTCGAGCGGGCGTGGCGCGACGCGCATGCAGGCAGCGTGCACGTCGCCAACGATCCCGAACGTGCCCTCGCCCTGTACGGCCGGGGCGTGTTCGGGCTGCCGGTGGAGGACAACCTCGTCTGAGCCGGTCCTTCCCGCGCGCGTCGATGCTTCCTGCGCGCGTCGGCACACGCAAGTAAGCACCGTGCCGCGCAACCACATGGGATCGCCCGGTTCGGTATCCTCCATCTGGCCTGGGCGTGGACGTCGAACCCGGACGCAGGGATGCGGCACAGTCCAGGGCAGGTCCCACTGAGCGGAAGATTTCTGCCGGCACGATGCAGGATGAGGGACGCTGGGCGGCACGGCGTAGCCGCAGGTACGAGACGACGGAGGAACCACGGTGCCGAGAGTTGCCGAAGCGCGGGACGCCGCGGAGCCGACGTCCGCCGAGCAGCGCGCACGGTTCGGCCGCATCCTCGACGCGGCGGCGCGCCTGGCAACCGAGAAGGAACTCGAGCGGGTGCAGATGCACGAGGTCGCGAAGATGGCCGGCGTCGCCATCGGCACCCTGTACCGCTACTTCCCGTCCAAGACGCACCTGTTCGTGGCGGTGATGGTCGACCAGATCGAGCAGATGAGCGATCGGATGACCCAGCGCCCGAACCCGGATTCGACTCCGCAGGAGGCCATCTACGAGGCTCTCGTGCGGGCCACCCGGGCGCTGCGGCGACGGCCGTTGCTGGCGGCGGCGATGATCCAGTCCACGAGCACCGCCAAGGCCACGGCCATCCCCGACGTCGCCAAGATCGACCGCCGGTTCCGGGAGGTCCTCTACCGCGCGGCCGGGCTCGAGTACGTCACCGAGCGGGATGCGACGCTCGTGCGGGTGCTCGAGCAGGCGTGGTTCGGGATCATCCAGTCGAGTCTCAACGGCCGGATCTCGGTGCCGGATGCGGAGTCGGACCTGCGCGTGGCCTGCGAGCTGCTGCTCGCGGGCCTGTCGAACGCGCGGCCCGCTCCGTCCGCCTGACGCCGGGCCGCGCCGGTCCCCGCCGGAGCGCCGTGCCCGCACAGTACTGAAATGAATTCTTCTATAGTCGACGGTCGCGCGGGCCGGTCGGCTGCGCGACGTGCGCATGCATACTGGTAGTTCATTGCGAGAGCAGCCTCGCCGCCGACAGGCCATTGTCTCGGCGTAGTTAATAGAATACATTCCAAAAATGAACGCGTTCCCGGTTCGTCCGTCGGCGCGTCCGATTGCCTTCCAGCCCAGCACTCACGTCCGAGGAGCTTGTTCATGACCGAGGTAGTCATCGTCGAGGCGGCGCGCACCCCCATCGGCCGCCGCCGGGGCGCCCTGGCCGGTCTGCACCCGGCCACTCTGCTCGGCACCGCACAGCGCGCCGTGCTCGACCGCGCCGGCCTCGCCCCCGACCAGGTGGGTCAGATCGTCGGCGGCTGTGTCACCCAGGCCGGGGAACAGTCCAACAACATCACCCGGCAGGCGTGGCTGCACGCCGGCCTGCCCTACGGCACGGCCGCCACATCGATCGACTGCGCGTGCGGCTCCTCCCAGCAGGCCGTCCACATCGTCGCCGGCCTCATCGCCTCCGGGCAGATCTCCGCGGGCATCGGCTGCGGTGTCGAGTCCATGAGCCGTGTCTTCCTCGGCCAGGCACTCACGCCGGAGACCGGCAACCCGTATCCGGACGACTGGACCATCGACATGGGCGACCAGTTCACGTCGGCCGAGCGCATCGCCACCCATCGCGGCATCAAGCGGGGTGACACCGACGCCTTCGGCCTCGAGTCGCAGCGCCGCGCCGCCCGGGCCTGGGCCGAGGGCCGGTTCGACCGCGAGATCGTGCCCACCGAGGCGCCCGTCCTCGCCGACGGCGTGCCCACCGGGGAGACCACCGTCGTCACCCGCGACGGCGGCCTGCGCGAGACCACCGCCGAGGGGTTGGCCGCCCTGAAGCCCGTCGTGGAGGGCGGCATCCATACGGCCGGGTCGGCGTCGCAGATCAGCGACGGCGCCGCCGCCGTCCTGCTGACCAGCGCGCAGCGCGCACAGGAACTGGGCCTGCGGCCCCGCGCACGCATCGTCGCCTCGGGAATGGTCGGGTCGGACCCCTACTACCACCTCGACGGCCCGATCGACGCCACGCGGAACGTCCTGGACAAGGCCGGTATGACGCTGGGCGACATCGATCTCGTCGAGATCAACGAGGCGTTCGCGTCGGTCGTGCTGTCGTGGGCGCAGGTGCTCGGCGCCGACCTGTCCAAGGTCAACGTCAACGGCGGCGCCATCGCCCTCGGCCACCCGGTCGGCTCGACCGGCGCCCGGCTCCTCACCACCGCACTGCACGAACTCGAACGATCCGACCGGTCCACGGCACTGGTCACCATGTGCGCGGGCGGCGCACTGTCCACCGCCACCGTCATCGAACGCATCTGACCACACGATCGAATCCACGAGGCCGACATGACCATTGGACTGACACACGAGGATCGCGACCTGCGCGACTCGGTGCGGAGCTGGGCCGCCCGGCACGTCACCCCCGAGGTGCTGCGTGAGGCCGTCGAGGCCAAGACCGACACCCGCCCGGCGTTCTGGGGCTCGCTCGCCGAGCTCGGGGTGCTCGGCCTGCACCTTCCCGAGGAGGTCGGCGGTGCCGGATGCGGCCTCGTCGAACTCGCCGTCGTCACCGAGGAACTCGGCCGGTCGATGGTGCCGGGCCCGTTCCTGCCGACCGTGCTGACCGCGGCCGTGCTGCGCGACGCCGGCCGGACCGGCGAGCTCGCCGGCCTCGCGGACGGATCCACGCTCGCCGGCATCGCTCTCGACCCGGGCACGCTGCGGGTGGAGCGCGGCGCCTCGGGCGCCACGCTGTCCGGCCGGTCCGGGTACGTGCTCGGCGGCCACACCGCCGACCTGCTGCTCGTCGCCGCCGAGGACGCCGGCAACCGGGCCTGGGTGCTGCTGCGCCGGGACGGACTCGAGCTCGAGGACCTGCCCAGCCACGATGTGGTGCGCGGCAATTCGCAGATCGTGGTGGACGGTTTCGCGCTCGCCGCGGCGGACGTGCTGCGGATCGAGCCGCAGCGGGTCACCGACCTCGCCGCCACTCTGTTCGCGGCCGAGGCGTCCGGAATCGCGGACTGGTGCGTGCGCACCGCGGCCGACTACGCCGCCGTGCGCCGCCAGTTCGGCCGCCCGATCGGCCAGTTCCAGGGTGTCAAGCACCGGGCGGCGCGCATGCTCACGCTCGCGGAGCAGGCCCGCGTGTGCGCGTGGGACGCCGCCCGCGCGCTGACGCCCGGCGCTGCCGACGCCGACGAGGCGTCCCTCGCGGCCGCCGTCGCCGGCGCCACCGCCCCCGAGGCCGCCTTCGCCGTGGCCAAGGACTGCATCCAGATCCTCGGCGGCATCGGCTACACGTGGGAGCACGACGCGCACCTGTATCTGCGTCGCGCACAGTCGCTGCGAATCCTGCTGGGCTCCACCGCGTCCTGGCGCCGGCGCGTCACCGATCTCACCCGCCGCGGCGCCCGCCGCGTCCTCGGCATCGACCTGCCGCCGGAGGCGGAGCAGATCCGCACCGGGGTGCGTGACGAACTCGCCCCGGCCGTCGACCTCGGCGGCGGCGAACGCACGCGGTATCTCGCGGAGAAGGGATACACCGCACCGCATCTGCCCGCACCCTGGGGCAAGGGCGCCGACGCCGTCGCCCAGCTGGTGATCGCCGAGGAGCTGCGCGCGGCGAACCTGACGCCGCACGACATGATCATCGGCAACTGGGTGGTGCCGACCCTCATCGCGCACGGCAGCCCCGAGCAGCAGCGACGGTTCGTGCCGCCGTCCCTTCGGGGCGAGATCGTCTGGTGCCAGCTGTTCTCCGAGCCCGGCGCCGGCTCCGACCTCGCGTCGCTCACCACCAAAGCCACCAAGGTCGACGGCGGATGGGTGCTGCAGGGACAGAAGGTGTGGACCTCGATGGCGCGCGATGCCCACTGGGGCATCTGCCTCGCCCGCACCGACGCCTCGGTGCCCAAGCACAAGGGCCTGTCGTACTTCCTCGTCGACATGCGCAGCAGCGAGGGGCTCGACATCCGCCCGCTGCGCGAGATCACCGGCGAGGCCCTGTTCAACGAGATCTTCATCGACAACGTGTTCGTTCCCGACGACTGCCTCGTCGGCGAGCCCGGCGACGGCTGGAAGCTCGCCCGCACCACCCTCGCCAACGAACGCGTCTCCCTCTCGCACGACTCGTCCCTCGGCTCCGGGGGTGAGGCCCTCCTCGAGCTGGCGGCCGGACTGCCCGGCGGCCTCGACGACGAGCAGGCCACCACGCTCGGAAAGGTGCTGTGCGACGCCCAGACCGGCGGTCTGATGGGCCTGCGCACCACGCTGCGGTCCCTCGCCGGGGCCCAGCCGGGAGCCGAGTCCTCGGTCGCGAAGCTGCTCGGCGTCGAGCACATCCAGCAGGTGTGGGAGGTCGCGATGGACTGGGCCGGGCCGCGCGCCCTGCTCGGCGGGCAGCACCGCCGGTCGGCGACGCAGATGTTCCTCAACTCGCAGTGCATGTCGATCGCCGGCGGCACCACCAACGTTCAGCTCAACATCATCGGCGAGCGGCTGCTCGGCCTGCCCCGCGACCCCGAACCCGGAAAGTGAGCACGGCGATGACATCGACGCAACGAGGCGCCGGTTCCACGGACGAAGAGGAGAACTGACCGTGCCCATCGACCCGAACGTCGCCCTGTCCGCCGAACCCGCGGTGCGCGAAGCGATCTGGACCGACCGCGACGTCATGCTCTACCACCTCGGTCTCGGCGCCGGGGGCGACGGACTCGACCCGGCCGAGCTGAGCTGGGTGTACGAGAAGAACCTGCGCGTGCTCCCGACGTTCGCAATGGTCGCCGGTCAGGGGATCTCGGCCGGCGCACTGAAGCCGGCCGGAATGAACCTGCCCGGCATCGACATCGACCTGCGCCGGATCCTCCACGGCGGGCAGTCGCTGCAGGTACACGCACCGATCCCCACCACCGGCACGGCGCACATCTCGTCGCGGGTGGCGCACGTGTGGGACAAGGGCAAGGCCGCGGTCATCGTGCTGGAGCAGTCCGCCGCCACCCCCGAGGGCGCCCCGCTGTGGACCACCGGCATGCAGATCTGGGCCCGGGGCGAGGGCGGCTTCGGCGGTGAGCCCGGACCGGAAGCGGCCCAGTCGATTCCGGATCGGGAGGCGGACGCGGTCCTCGTCTCCCCGACGAGCCCGCGGCAGGCGCTGCTGTACCGGCTCAGCGGCGACATGAACCCGCTGCACGCCGATCCGGCGTTCGCGCGGGCCGCCGGCTTCGACCGGCCGATCCTGCACGGCCTCGCGTCGTACGGAATCGTGTGCAAGGCTGTCGTCGACGGCATCCTCGAGGGCGATCCCACCCGGGTGCGGGACTTCTCGGTGCGGTTCGCCGGCTCCCTGTTCCCGAGCGAGACCCTCGAGACCGCCGTCTGGCGCGACGGCGACCGGCTGACGCTGCTCGCCACCTGCCCGGAGCGCGACGGCGCCCCCGTCCTCACCCACGCCACGATGGAGGTCCGCTCGTGAAGACCGGCACCCATCCCACCGCCGCCACCCACGCGCACCGCACGGTGCTGACGTCGGCGCCGCAGGACGCACCCGTCGACCGGGCCACCGCCGCTGCGCGGCGCGTGGTCGACGCCATGCTGCGCACCGACCGGGGCAACGCCAACCTCGACCGCGTCGCCGAGGAACTCGACAGCATCGCCGACCACCTCGAGGAGCACGCACCCGCCGTCGCCGAGCGGCTGATCGACATGTGGAACGGCGAGGGTGTCACCCGGCACGACCCGGTCACCGGCCCCGAGAACGCGATCGCGCCGCCCCTGGTCCTCGAGGGCCTCGAGGACGGCTCGGTACAGGGCACCGTCACGCTCACGCTGCCATACCAGGGCCCGCCCGGATGCGTGCACGGCGGCGTGTCCGCGCTGATCCTCGACCACGTGCTCGGCGTCGCCAACGCCTGGGGCGGCAAGTCCGGCATGACGGCGAACCTCGTCACGAACTACCACCGGCCGACGCCGCTGTTCGAGCCGCTCGTCGTCACCGGCCGGCTCGACTCCGTCGACGGCCGCAAGATCCGCACCGTCGGCAGCATCGCGACGGCCGACGGGCAGCTGTGTGTCTCGGTGGAGGGGCTGTTCGTCGACAGGACGGTGCCGCGGCCCCGCTAGGAGGAGAACACCGATGGGAGCACTCGAAGGCCGGGTCGCGCTGGTCACCGGCGCCGGTATGGGCATCGGCCGGGGCATCGCCGCGGCGTTCGCGCGGGAGGGCGCGGACGTCGTCGTCGCCGAGATCGACGAGACGGCCGGCGCCGGCACGGCCCGGTGGCTGCGGGACGAGTGGGGCGTGCGCGCCCACTTCCAGCGCACCGACATCACCGACAAGGGCCAGGTCCACGCGATGGTCGACGCCGCGGTCGAGCGGTTCGGCCGC
>NZ_WVTE01000108.1:0-65238 GCF_009939605.1 Rhodococcus sp. YH1
CGGGGCCCGGATCGTGCTGCACCTGGCGCTCGAACTGGCCCGCCGCGGCGGCGGTGTCGGGGCCGCGGCCCTGTGCGGCGGCGGCGGCCAGGGCGACGCCCTCATCGTCCGCGTCCCCAAGGCGTAGGACCCGCGACCTCGAGGATCCGTCGAGGACCGTCACGTTCGGGCGGAGGCGACACGATCGCCTCCGCCCGAACGCGTGTCCGGGGACCCTGTCGCGCGCCGGCCGGGGCGCGACGCGGTCGACCGGGTATGCGGGACAGAGCTTGAAGTGCGAATGTCCCCTCGCTCCGAGATAAGGCGGCGGCCAGCGCGTCCGGGTTGGCGAGGATGAGGGCGATCCCGTCGCTGTCGCTGTCGGATTCGACCTCGGTGTGCGCATGCCCCCAGGCCCGAACAGGAATCGAAAGATACTGTTCGGCAACGGTTCCGAACGTCATCGGTGAACCCGCTCGGGAGCCGAACCGGTCACCGCGGCACCGAGCGCGCGGGACATCCGCGCACTCTCGAACACCGTCGGTGCCCGTAGCAGAGCCAGGACGACGGAGGCGAGCGAGTACTCCGCGCCGGCGGGCAGGTGCCGCACAGCCCCCGCTGCCCCGCACACGGTGACGGTCAGCGCGGCGACCGCGACTGCGATGCCGGCGCCGCGAGCGTGAGGAGATGCGCCGAGATTGCCGCGTTCACCACGACGGCCGCGACGACATCACGAGAGGCGCCCGCGGGTTCTCAGCGGTCGACGACGGTGGTGTCGAAGTGGTAGCGCGACGCGCGGTAGCAGTGACTACCGAACTCCACGGCGGTTCCCGAGTCGTCGTACGCGGTGCGGTTCATGGTGAGCAGGGGCGCGCCCGTCTTCTCGTCGAGCAGGCCGGCCTCCTCGCGGGTGGCCGCTCGCGCTCCGATGCGCTGGCGGGCCAGCCGGATGTGCACGCCGCGCGCACGAAGCGACTGATAGAGGCCGTGATCCTCGAGTTCCTCCGCATCCGGCGCGATCGCGACCGGGAGGTGGTTGTTCATGATCGCCAGCGGTTCCCCGTTGGTACACCGCAGCCGGCGGATCGACACCACCTCCGCGTCCGGCCCGAGATTGAGTTCGAGCGCGACCTCCTCGGCCGGAGGGCCCACCCGATAGTCGAGGAGCTTCGTGGTGGGGGTCTGCCCCGCGCGGGCGAGGTCGTCGAACAGGCTGGTCAGCTCCACGGGACGGTGGACGGGACTCTGGACGACCTGCGTGCCGACCCCGCGCTTGCGTACCAGCAGACCCTTGTCGACGAGTTCCTGGATGGCGCGCCGGGTGGTCGGGCGGGACAGATTGAGCCGCTGCGCCAGCGCGAGCTCGTTCTCGAACCGGTCGCCGGGGGCGAGATCCCCACCGAGGATGGCCTTTTCGATGGCCTGGGCAAGCTGGAAGTACAGCGGTACCGGGCTCGAACGGTCGAGCTCGACTGCGAGCTGTGCACTCACGGACCACTCCGATCTCCAGCGAGGCGGCCCGGCGGACCGCGGATTCAGCTGAAGTGTATGCGAACACGGACATACGCTTGATTGCAAGTCAATATGTCAGGACAAAATATTGACATGCGCTGGTGACATGGCGCACAGTTTCTGTGGACGCCGCGATCCCCGCGGACTGCCACCATCATCTTTCGGGAGTGCAGCCTTGACCACCACGCAGACGCAGACCGAGCGCCCGCTGGACGTGCTCGCCATCGGACGCAGCGGCGTCGACATCTACCCGCTCCAGACCGGCGTCGGACTGGAGGACGTGTCGACCTTCGGCAAGTTTCTCGGCGGCAGCGCCGCGAACGTGGCCGTTGCCGCGGCCCGGCTCGGGCGCAGCAGCGCCCTGATTTCCGGGATCGGCGCCGACCCGTTCGGCCGGTTCGTCCGCGCCGAACTCGAGCGGCTCGGCGTCCGGACCCGGCACCTGATCACCGACGGCCGCTACCCCACCCCGGTCACCTTCTGTGAGATCTTCCCGCCCGACGACTTCCCGCTCTACTTCTACCGCCGTCCGTCGGCTCCCGATCTGCAGATCCAGCCCGAACACCTCGACCTCGAGGCCGTCCGCACCGCGCGGCTGTTCTGGGCGACGGTGACCGGACTGTCCGAAGAGCCCAGCCGCAGTGCACATTTCGCCGCCTGGGAGGCGCGCGGCCGAATCCGGCACACGGTCCTCGACCTGGACTACCGGCCGATGTTCTGGGATTCCCCGGCGGCCGCCACCGAGCAGGTCCAGCGGGCACTGCAGCACGTCACCGTCGCCGTCGGCAATCGTGAGGAGTGCGAGATCGCCGTCGGCGAGACCAATGCGCACCGCGCGGCCGACGCCCTGCTCGACCTCGGCGTCGAGCTCGCGATCGTCAAGCAGGGCCCGAAAGGCGTGCTCGGCAAGACCCGCTCGCAGTCGGTGACCGTCGCGCCCAACCCCGTGGACGTCGTCAACGGCCTCGGTGCGGGCGACGCGTTCGGCGGCTCGCTGATCAACGGACTGCTCGCCGGGTGGCCGCTCGAGAAGACCCTGCGCTACGCCAACGCCGCAGGCGCCATCGTGGCCTCCCGCCTCGAATGCTCCACCGCCATGCCCACCGCGGACGAGGTCGCCCACCTCGCCGACGCGACCGCCACGGAGGCCGTCGATGTCTGAGAATTCCACCCTGCCGTCGACCCCGCCCCAGCGGACCTACGGCGAGATCACCGAGCTGCGCGCCGAGGATCCGGGCGCCATCGAACGGGCCTGGGCCGCGCGGGCCACCCGGCCCGCGACGCGCGGCGACGGGCGCCTGATGATCGTCGCCGCCGACCACCCCGCCCGCGGCGCCCTGGCCGTCGGCGACCGGCCCACCGCCATGAACAGCCGCACCGACCTGCTCGACCGGCTCCGCACCGCGCTGGCGGACCCGGGCGTCGACGGCGTGCTCGCCACCTCCGACATCCTCGACGACCTCGTGCTGCTCGGCGCGCTCGAGGACAAGGTGGTCTTCTCCTCGATGAACCGTGGCGGGCTCGCCGGCGCCACCTTCGAATTCGACGACCGGATGACCGGCGCGACCGCCGCGTCGACCGCCCGGTACCGCATGAACGGCGCGAAGATGCTCTGCCGGGTGGCGCTCGACGATCCCGGCACCCTGTCGATGATGACCGAGTGTGCCCGGGCCGTCGACGAACTCGCCGACCACGGCCTGATCGCTATGCTCGAGCCGTTCCTCTCCCGGCGCGTCGACGGCAAGGTCCGCAACGACCTGTCGCCCGACGCGGTCATCAAGTCGATCCACATCCTGCAGGGCATCGGATCCACCTCCGCCTACACCTGGATGAAGCTGCCCGTGGTCGACGAGATGGAGCGGGTCATGGACGCCACCACGCTGCCGACCCTGCTGCTCGGCGGGGACCCCAGCGATCCCGACGCCGCCTTCGCCGCCTGGGAGAAGGCGCTGGGCCTGCCGTCCGTGCGCGGCCTCGTCGTCGGGCGCACCCTGCTGTACCCGCACGACGACGACGTCGCCGGCGCCGTCGCGACCGCCGTCTCGCTGGTGCGGTGAGCGCCGTGAACAGCAAGTACTACCTGCCCGCCCGCTCCACCGGCGAGGCCCCGTTCACCGTGGCCGTCACCCCCGAGACTGCCGGGTGGTCCGAATCCAGCCTGTGGGTCGTCGAACTCGGCCCCGGCGAGCACGTCGAGCACCGGTCCGGCGACGACGAGATCCTCGTCGTACCGCTGTCCGGCTCCGCCGAGGTGCGCTGCGCCGACGAGACGGTGACGCTCGCCGGCCGCCGGAGCGTCTTCGACGGCCCCACCGACTTCGCCTACGTCGGCGTCGACAGCTCCTTCCGGGTCGCGAGCGCGGCCGGTGGCCGCTTCGCGCTCTGCGGTGCCCGCGCCACCCGCCGGATGCCGTTCCGGTATGTCCCGGCCGCCGACGTTCCCGTCGAACTGCGCGGCGCGGGCAACTGCAGCCGTCAGGTGCACAACTTCGGCACCGCGGATGTCTTCGACGCCGACTCGATCATCGCGTGCGAGGTCATCACCCCGGGCGGCAACTGGTCGTCCTACCCCGCCCACAAGCACGACGAGAACACCGACGCCGAGTCCGAGCTCGAGGAGATCTACTACTTCGAGATCGACGAAGGCGAGACGGGCACACCAGGATTCGGTTTCCACCGGGTCTACGGCACGCCCGAGCGGCCGATCGAGGTGCTCGAGGAGGTCCGCAGCGGCGACGTCGTGCTCGTCCCGCACGGCTACCACGGCCCGTCCATCGCGGCCCCCGGCTACCACATGTACTACCTCAACGTGATGGCCGGACCCGGCCCCGAACGGGCCTGGCGCATCTGCGACGACCCCGCCCACACCTGGCTCCGCACCAGCTGGGAACACCAGGAGATCGATCCCCGACTGCCGCTCCACACCGGCCGCCCGCCCCAGAGCTCAGGAGAGTAGACCAGTGGCGCCCATCAACTCCGACCGCGACGGCGCGGTCACCGGAATCCGCACGCCGGACACCGAGCAGACCGTGCGCCTGACCGTGGCGCAGGCGACCGTGCGGTTCCTCGCCGCCCAGCACGTCGAACGCGACGGCGAGCGCACCCCGTTCTTCGCCGGCTGCTTCGGCATCTTCGGACACGGCAACGTCGCCGGCCTCGGCCAGGCTCTGCTGCAGGCCGAGACCGAGGACCTCGACGCCGGGCGCGAGCCCTCCCTGCCGTACGTGCTCGGCCGCAACGAACAGGCCATGGTGCACAGCGCCGTCGCCTACACCCGCATGAAGGACCGCCTCCAGGCCTGGGCCGTGACCGCATCCGTCGGACCGGGCTCGACCAACATGGTCACCGGTGCCGCCCTCGCGACGATCAACCGCCTGCCCGTGCTGCTCCTGCCGGCGGACACGTTCGCCACCCGTGCCAGCGCTCCGGTCCTGCAGGAACTCGAACGTCCCGATTCCGGGGACGTCACCGTCAACGACTGCTTCCGTCCGGTGTCGCGCTTCTTCGACCGGGTCTGGCGGCCGGAGCAGCTGCCCGCGGCCCTGCTCGGCGCGATGCGGGTCCTCACCGACCCGGTCGAGACCGGCACCGCCACCGTCGCGATCCCGCAGGACGTGCAGGCGGAGGCGTTCGACTGGCCGGTGTCCCTGTTCGCCGAACGGACCTGGCACGTGGGCCGCCCGCTGCCCGAGCGCGCAGCGCTGGCCCGTGCGGCCGAGGCGATCCGGTCGGCGCGCCGGCCGTTGATCGTCGCCGGTGGCGGCGTCGTCTACAGCCGCGCGACGGACGCGCTGGCGCGGTTCTGCGAGCGCACCGGGATTCCGGTCGGGCAGAGCCAGGCCGGAAAGGGCTCGCTGCCCTACGACCACCCGCAGTCGGTGGGAGCGATCGGCTCGACCGGCACCACCGCCGCCAACGCCCTGGCCGCCGAGGCCGACCTGGTGATCGGGATCGGCACCCGCTACAGCGATTTCACCTCCGCGTCCCGCACCGCGTTCACCGACCCCGACGTGCGGTTCGTCAACATCAACGTGACGTCGTTCGATGCGGTCAAGCAGGGCGCCGTCGGCGTGGTCGCCGACGCCCGCGAGACGATCGAGGCACTCGACGAGGCGCTGGCGGGCTACGCCGTCTCCGACGGCTACCGCGCCCTCGTCGCGCAGCTCGCCGCCGACTGGGAGGCGACCGTCGACGCCGTCTACTCCCCCGGCGTGCACGGCACGAACGTCGCGACGGGTGCCGAAGCCCTCACCCAGAACGAGGTCATCGGGCTCGTCAACGCCATCTCGGAACCGCGGGACGTCGTGGTGTGCGCCGCCGGGTCGATGCCCGGCGACCTGCACAAGCTGTGGCGCACCCGGGATCCCAAGGGCTACCACGTGGAATACGGCTACTCGTGCATGGGATACGAGGTCGCCGGCGGACTCGGCGTCGCGATGGCATGCCCCGACCGGGATGTCTTCGTGATGGTCGGGGACGGCTCCTACCTGATGATGGCCACCGAACTCGTCACCGCCGTGCAGGAGGGCGTGAAGGTGATCGTGGTGCTGGTGCAGAACCATGGATTCGCCTCCATCGGCTCGCTGTCGGAATCGCTCGGCTCGCAGCGCTTCGGCACCTCGTACCGCTACCGCAGCGACCGGGGCCGGCTGGACGGCGGCGTGCTGCCGGTGGATCTGGCGGCCAACGCCGCCAGCCTCGGCGTGGACGTCCTGCGGGCGACGACCGCCGCGGAGTTCGCCGACGCCCTCGAGGCCGCGAAGGCGTCCGACCGCGCCACCGTCGTCCACGTGGAGACGGACCCGCTCATCGGCGCACCCGACAGCGAATCCTGGTGGGACGTACCCGTATCGGAGACCTCGACGCTCGAGTCCACACAGCAGGCCCGCGAGGTGTACGAGACGTGGAAGAAGGTCCAGCGTCCCTACCTGCGCCCGTCCGAACCCGCGCCCGAATCGTCCTCCACCGACAACTGACCCCCACCGAGAGAAGGACACCCACCACATGAGCACCATCCGCGTCGGCTCCGCTCCCGACTCCTGGGGCGTCTGGTTCCCGGACGACCCGCAGCAGACGCCCTACACCCGTTTCCTCGACGAGGTGGCGGCGGCCGGCTACCGGTGGATCGAACTCGGCCCCTACGGCTATCTGCCCACCGAGCCGCAGCAGCTCACCGACGAGCTCGCGGCCCGCGACCTGAAGCTCTCTGCCGGCACGGTGTTCGAGCACCTCCACCAGGACGACTCCTGGGACGCGGTGTGGTCCCAGATCGAGGACGTCGCCCAGCTCACCGCCGCGGTGGGCGGCACCCACGTCGTGGTGATCCCGGAGATGTGGCGGCATCCCGCGACCGGCGAGGTGCTCGAGGACCGCAACCTGACGCCGGAGCAGTGGCGCAAGAAGACCGGCGGCATGAACGAGCTCGGCAAGGCCATGTTCGAGAAGTACGGCGTGCGTGCCCAGTACCATCCGCACGCCGACAGCCACGTCGACACGGAAGAGAACGTCTACCGGTTCCTCGACGGCACCGATCCCGAGTTCGTCAACCTGTGCCTCGACACCGGCCACATCAGCTACTGCGGCGGCGACAACCTGGCGATCATCGCCAAGCACCCCGACCGGATCGGCTACCTGCACCTCAAGCAGGTCGATCCCGAGGTCCGCGCCAAGGTCGAGGCCGAGGACCTGCCGTTCGGCGAAGCCGTGCGCCTCGGCGCGATGACCGAACCGCCACGCGGCATCCCGGACATGCCGCCCCTGCTCGAGGCGGTCGAGCAGCTCGGGATCGACGTGTTCGCCATCGTCGAGCAGGACATGTACCCCTGCCCGGTCGACGCCCCGCTGCCGATCGCACAGCGCACCCGAAAGTACCTGGGGTCCTGCGGGATTCCAGCCGTCCGCTTCGCCTGAGTACGTCAGGAGCCACCGAGAATGTCCGACAACACCGATCTCCGCATCGCCGTGCTCGGCGTCGGCATGATGGGCGCCGACCACGTCGCCCGCATCACCGACCGCATCAGCGGCGCGCGCGTCACCGTGATCAACGACTACCTCACCGAGAAGGCCGAGCAGGTCGCCGCCACCGTGCCCGGCGCCCGCGTCGTCGCCGATCCGCTCGACGCGATCGCCGCCGACGACGTGGATGCCGTCGTGCTCGCCACCCCGGGACCCACGCACGAGAAGCAGCTGCTCGCCTGCCTCGACGCCGGCAAGCCCGTCATGTGCGAGAAGCCCCTGACCACCGACGCCGCGACGTCCCTCGAGATCGTCAAGCGCGAGGCCCAGCTCGGCAGGAAGCTGATCCAGGTCGGGTTCATGCGCCGGTTCGACGCGGAGTACGAACAGCTCAAGGCCGCCCTCGTCGCGGGCGAGCTGGGGCAGCCGCTCGTGATGCACTGCGCGCACCGCAACCCTGCGGTCCCGCCGTACTTCGACAGCGCGATGATCGTCAAGGATTCGATCGTGCACGAGGTCGACGTCACCCGGTTCCTGTTCGCCGAGGAGATCACCTCCGTGCAGATCATCAGGCCGACGGCCAACACGCTCTCCGGCTCCGATCTGCAGGATCCGCAGATCGCCATCTTCACCACCGAGACCGGCCGCCACGTCGACGTCGAGGCGTTCGTCACCACCGGCCTGGCGTACGAGGTGCGCACCGAGGTCGTCGGCGAGCTCGGCTCCGCGATGATCGGCCTGGACGTGGGACTGGTCCGCAAGACCCGCCCCGGCGTCTGGGGCGGCACCATCACGCCGGACTTCCGGGTGCGTTTCGGTGCCGCCTACGACGCCGAGATCCAGCGCTGGGTGCACGCGGTACGGTCGGGCGCCGAGACCGGCAGCTACGTCGACGGTCCCGGCGCCTGGGACGGCTACGCCGCCGCGGCGGTGTGCGAGGCCGGCGTCCGTTCGCTCGAGACCGGTGAGCGGGTCGCCGTGGACATGGTGGACCGCGCGTCCGTCCCGGGAGCGTGACCGCCGTGAAGATCGCCCTGGATCCCACCCCGTTCCACCACTCCCACTCGCTGCTCGAACTGCCCGGGATCGCCGCCGAACTCGGCTACGAATACCTGCAACTGACCCCGCACGTGGACATGATCCCGTTCTTCAACCACCCGAAGGCGGACGACGCGCTGGTGGCCAAGTTCCGCAAGGCGTGCGCCGACGCGGGCGTCGGCATCGCCTCCGTGCTCCCCGTGCTGCGCTGGTCCGGTCCGGACGAGGATGCGCGTGAAGCCGCGGTGCGGTACTGGAAGCGCGCCATCCAGATCACGGTCGACCTGGGTGTGAACGTGATGAACACCGAATTCTCGGGCCGGCCGGAGAAGGCCGAGGAGTCCGAGCGGGCGTTCTACCGGTCGATGGAGGAACTCGTCCCGATCATCGAACGCGAGGGCATCGACGTCCGGATCGACCCGCACCCGGACGACTTCGTGGAGGACGGACTGGCCGCCATCCGGATGATCCGCGGTATCAATTCGAAGAACTTCGGACTGGTGTACGTCGCCTGCCACACCTATCACATGGGCGGCAACATGCTGGAGATCATGCGGACCGCCGGCGGCATGCTCCGCCTGGTGCACGTCGCGGACACGATGGACCATCACGCCTCGCACGGCCTTCGCTACATCACCAATCCCCCCGGCAACGCGGTCCGTGTCCACCAGCACCTGAAGATCGGCGACGGCGACGTCGACTGGGACGAGTTCTTCGGGGGCCTCGCCGAGATCGGTTTCTACGACCGTGACGACACCGTGATGGAGGGAAGAGTCTGCAGATGTAATCCGAGCGGTTTAGCACGTGCTAATCCGTAGGGACGACCCTCACACATAGCCCCGGTATATGTCAAGACATATGCCCATATTCATCACCCGCGCGCACAGGACAGGCCGCCGGCGCGCCCCTCGTCGCGGGGATGCGTCGGCGGCCTGTCGAAGCGCGGGGACCACTCCACCCCCCGAACGGGCGCGGAGAAGCGCCACGACGGCCGGACCGGCGGCACCGGAGGGAAACCGGCTACGAAACGAGGTTGGCTGCAGCCCATTTCATATGGGAACGCACGGCGGCGGCCGCTTCGTCGGAGTCGCCGGTTTCGATGGCGTCGACGATGGCGCTGTGCCGTCCGACGTCCATGTTGCCGACAGCCTTTTCCAGGCCGGCGAACATGATGGACATGCGGATCGACCCTTCGAGGGACTGCCACGAGTGCATCAGTGTCTCGTTGCCGGTCAGACGGCAGAGGATGCGGTGGAAGTTCAGATCCGCCTCGATGCGCGCATCGAGATCGTGCTCGGCACGCGCCATGATGTCGAGCGCCGCGCGCAGGGCCGGGACCACGGTGGAGCGGTCGGGAAGCTCGGCGAGCTCCCGGACCGCGAGGGCTTCGAGGGCCGCGCGGACGGCGAAGATGTCGCGGATCTCCTTGGCGTCGAGGTGGCGCACGTAGAGCCGGCCCCGGGCGCCGGCGGAGATCAGGCCTTCCTGCTGGAGCTGGCGCATGGCCTCGCGCAAGGTGCCGCGGCTGATCTGGAGCATCTCGGACAGCTCGGTTTCGACGAGCGGGCTGCTGGGGGCGAGGGCGCCGCTGGTGATCGCGCTGCGCAGAGCCGCGACGGCCTGCTGGCGCAAACTGGTCTTCTCCAGTCCGAGCAGCGCGGCAGGTTGTGCGGCCATTGATGCCTCCAGGCGGTGTCAGCGGGCGACTGTCGACAGCAGTCTGTCGACAATGATACGGGCCCGCGCCGGCGGCGGCGCGGGCCCGTCCACACTGCGTCAGCTCAGCTCAGCTCGTCCAGGACGCGGGCGACGATGCGGTCGGTGCTCAGGCCGTAACGATCGTGCAGCGTCGGCAGGGCACCGGCGTCGAGGAAGCGGTCGGGCAGCGCGATCGGGGTGATCTTCCGGCCCAGGCCCGCCCCGGCGGCGGCAGCGGCCACCGTTTCGAACAGCCCTCCGACGACCGTGTGATTCTCGAGGGTGACCACGAGGCGGTCCGTGTCGATCTCGGCGAGCACGGTGGCGGCGTCGAACGGTTTGATCGTCGGGGTGTGGACCACGGCGACATCGACGTTGTGCCGGGACAGCTCCTGCGCCGCCTGCAGTGCCCGCATGGTCATCAGGCCGCTGGCGACGAAGACCACGTCGTTGCCGTCGCGCAGTACCTTGGCCTTGCCGAGCTCGAAGGTGTAGTCGTACTCGTCGAGGACGGTGGCGACCTTGCCGCGCAGCAATCGCAGATAGGTCGGCCCCTCGTAGGCGGCCAGTTGTGGTACCGCCTGCTCGATGTCGACCGAGTCGCACGGGTCGACGATCGTCAGGTTGGGCATGCCCCGGAAGATGGCGATGTCCTCGGTGGCCTGGTGGCTCGGGCCGTAGCCGGTGGTCAGGCCGGGCAGGCCGCCGACGATGTTGACGTTGAGGTTCGGTTCGGCGATGTCCAGGCACAGGAAGTCGTAGGCGCGACGGGCGGCGAACACCGAGTAGGTCGAGGCGAACGGCACCAGTCCGGTTTCGGCCATGCCGGCGGCGGCGCCGAGCAGCAGCTGCTCGGCCATGCCCATCTGGAAGAAGCGGTCCGGGAACGCCTCGGCGAAGATGTGCATGTCGGTGTACTTGGCCAGATCCGCGGACAGTCCGACGATCTTGTCGTTCTCCCGTGCCGCCGCGACCAGTGCGTGGCCGAACGGCGCGGCGGTCGTCTTCTGGCCGGGGTCGACGAAGGAGGCGATCATCGCCGACGTCTTGAGCTTGGGGGCGGTGGTGGTCATCGAGCATCCTCGAGGTCGTATCCGGCGGTCAACTGGTCGCGGCAGATCTGCCATTCGTGCTCGTCGATGCGCATGAAGTGGGCCTTCTCCCTGGTCTCCAGCAACGGCACGCCCTTGCCGACTCGCGTGTCGCACAGGACGACCGCCGGCGCGCCGCGCACGGCGGCACCGGCCGCGGCCTCGTCGAAGGCGCCGAGCAGGGCGCCGGTGTCGTTGCCGTCGACGCGGTAGGTGCGCCAGCCGCAGGCGGTCCACTTGTCGTGCACGGGTTCGGTGCTCAGTACCCCGGCGGTCGGGCCGTCGGCCTGCAGGGCGTTGATGTCGACCATCGCGATCAGGTTGCCGAGCTGGTGGTGGTGCGCGCTCATCGCCGCTTCCCAGGTCGAACCTTCGTCGAGCTCACCGTCGGACAGGAAGTTGAACACCCGTGCCTGCGAGTCCTGGTGGCGCAGACCCAGGGCCATTCCCACGGCGATGGGGAGACCGTGCCCGAGCGAGCCTCCGGAGATCTCCATGCCGGGGGTGTAGGTCGACATACCCGACATCGGGAGGCGGGAATCGTCCGAGCCGTACGTCAGCAGTTCGTCGCGGGGAACGATCCCGGCCTCGGCGAGCGCTGCGTACAGGCCGATGGCGTAGTGGCCGGTCGAGAGCAGGAACCGGTCGCGGCCGGCCCAGTCCGGGTCGTCGGCACGGAACCGGAGGTGCTCCGCGTAGACGGTGGCCAGGATGTCGGCCGCGCCGAGGGCCTGTCCGACGTAGCCCTGGCCCTGTTCCTGGCCCATGTCGAGCACATTGTGCCTGAGACGGTAGGCGAACTCGTCGACGGCGGCGAGGCGGCGGTCGCGATGGACGGCGCCGGCGTGCGCAGTGGTGGTCACAGCAGTTCCTTTTCCTTGGTGCTCGATGCCGTCCCGGACCGGTGGCGCAGCGTTGCGCCGCCGGGGCCGGAGGCGTGTTCTTCTGAGCGGGTGGCCTCGTCGGCGAGGCGACGTTCGGCCGCACCCCAGGTCTCCCGGGTGAGCAGGGCGGTGATCAAGCCGATCAGCCCGAAGGCACTGAACAGCAGGGCCGGGCCGACCCAGCCGAGAGAGACGTAGAGCAGGGTGGTGACGAACGGGGTGAAGCCGGAGACCATGGCCGAGATCTGGTAGGCCAGGGAGGCGCCCGACGCGCGCCGCGCCGCCTGGAACAGTTCGGGGAACCAGGCACCCTGGGCGCCGGCGAGGGCGTTCTGGCACACCGCGTAGGCGATGACGATCGTGGCGACGATCAGGACGAACAGGCCGGTGTTGACCAGCAGGAACATCGGCACGCCGAACAGGGCGGCGAAGGCGCACACACCCAGGTACACCGGGCGCCGCCCGATGCGGTCCGTCAGGGCGGCCCAGGCGAAGGTGGCGACGATGCCGATCGCGGAGGCGACGCACAGCGCCAGGAGCGTTTCGGATTTTCCGGCCAGGTCGTTGGTGTGCAGGTAGGAGATCATGTAGGTGATCGAGACGGCGTATCCGGCGGTTTCGGCGACCCGCAGCCCGATGCCGCGCAGGATGTCGCGCCAGTCCTTCCTGATCGACTCGAGCACCGGGGCCGCGGCGATCTCGCCGCTGTCCTTGACGTCTTCGAAGACCGGCGACTCGGGCACCTTGGACCGGATGATCAGGCCCACGGCAACCAGGACGATGCTGGCGAGGAACGGTACGCGCCACGCCCAGTCACCGTCGAGGTGCACGCTGAAGAGAAAGACGAGATTCGCCAGCAGCAGTCCGACCGGGAAGCCGGCCTGGACGATGCCGGTGTAGCGGCCCTTGGCCTTCCAGGGGGCGTGTTCGTAGCTCATCAGGATCGCCCCGCCCCACTCGGCGCCGAAGGCCAGACCCTGGACGATCCGCACCGTCACCAGCAGGGCCGGGGCGACGAGTCCGACCTGGGTGTAGGTCGGTAGCAGGCCGATCGCGAACGTGGCCAGGCCCATGACGATGAGGGAGGCGACCAGGACGGGCTTGCGCCCGATCCTGTCCCCAAGGTGTCCGCCGAGGATGCCGCCGAGGGGCCTGGCCGCGAATCCGACACCGAGGGTGGCGAAGGCAGCGAGGGTACCGATGACCGGATCGCCGCTGGGAAAGAAGGCGGTACCGAAGTACAGGGCAGCGGCGGTGCCGAAGCCGATGAAGTCGTAGGTCTCGATGACCGCCCCTACCGAGGAGCCGATCGCGACGCGTTTCGCGTCTTTCGTGCCGTGGACGGGACCACGCATCCGGAGAGCATCGGTGCTCATGAACATCTCCTCTTCGAACCGGGAGGACCGGTGGGGATCGGGCAGTGGATGTCGACTGTCAACAGTGTGCACCGAGTGTGACCGCCACCACCAGCTCCTGTCAACCGTCAATCTTCGACCGTTGACTGTTGACAGTGAATCGTTCTACCGTGGTCCCCATCACCCCGCTTCCTCGAAGGAGTTCTCGTGGTCCACGACCGGCTCGGCTGCTCGTCGATCAGCTTCCGTCACCTCGCGCTGAGCGACGCGCTCTCCACCATCGCCGAACTCGGGTTCGCCGAGATCGATCTCGGAGCCCTGCCGGGAGTGTGCGACCACGTCCCCTTCGGGCTCGACACCGCCGGCGTCGAACAGGTGACCAAGGAGGTGGCCGCGTCGGGCCTGCGCGTGCGCAGCGTCAACGGCGACATCGGCGACCTCAACCTGCCCCTGACCCCGGCACAGCGCGACGAGCGGAGACGTCACCTCGATCGGCTGCTCACCCTCACCGCCGGTGTCGGGGCCCGGGCGCTGGTCCTGCCGTGCGGAGCCCTCGACCACACCCCGGTCCGGTCATTGGACGAGGACCTCGATGCCGTTGCCGCCCAATTGGAGTGGGCAGCCGACACGGCCCACACGTTCGGCGTGGCCCTGTGGACCGAGTCGTTGCACGTGTACCGGTTGTGCTGCGACACCGCACGTGCCACGCAACTGACCGCCCGACTCTCCCCCGAGATCGGGATCGTGATGGACTTCAGCCACATCGTCGCTTCCGGCGGCGACCCGGTCGGCTTCGTCGACCTGTTCGGCCATCGCATCACCCATGTGCACCTGCGCGACGCCGTCCCGGGGAACATCAATCTCGGCATCGGCAACGGCGCCGCCGATTTCGCCGCCGGCATCGACGCCCTCACCGCCTTCGGATACGCGGGCCACTTCAGCCTCGAACTCGAAACCCGCGACATCACCGACGCGCAGCGCCCCGCCGGCACCGCGGAGGCGGCCCGCCTCATCTCCCCCCTCATTCCCTGACCCAGCCATCAACAGCCATCGAGGAGAAACCCATGTCTTCCACCCAGCGCACCGCCGTCGTCACCGGCGCCACCTCCGAGCGCGGCATCGGCATCGCCACCGCCCGCCGCTACGCCGAAGACGGCTGGGCCGTCGTCGTCCTCGACCTGGACGGTGAAAAGTCCGCCAAGGTCGCCGCGGAGATCGGCAGCGACTACTCCGTCCCGGCGTTCGGCCACGACATCGACGTCGCCGACGAGGCCTCCGTCCAGCGCGCGCACGACGCCGTCGCCGCCGAAGTCGCCGCAGGAACCCTCCCGCCCGTCGGGGCCCTCGCCAACATCGCGGGCATCACGTCACCGGTGCCGTTCCTCGACACCACCCTCGAACTGTGGAACAAGGTCATGGCCGTCAACGCCACCGGCACCTACCTGGTGACCCGCGCCTTCCTGCCGGCGATGATCGACAACGGCTGGGGCCGGATCGTCAACATGTCGTCCGTCTCCGCCCAGCGCGGCGGCGGCGTCTTCGGCAAGGTCCCCTACTCCTCCGCCAAGGCCGCCGTCCTCGGCTTCACCAAGTCCCTCGCCCGCGAACTCGGAGACACCGGAGTGACCGTCAACGCCGTCACCCCCGGAGCGGTCGACACCGGCATCCGGGTGGGCAGTACCCCCGAGCAGGAAGCCGCCATCTGCCGCGACATCCCGCTCGGCCGCACCGCCGGCACCCGCGAAGTGGCCTCGGTCATCACGTTCCTCTCCTCCGAGGACGCCGCATACCTCACCGGCACCACTGTCGACATCAACGGCGGCAGCCACATGCACTGACCGCCGGGATCCGTGCCCGGACAGGTTCACAACTACCGACAGACACGACCCCGCACCTCCTCACCGCGCACTCGGCAGGGAGACCGTGCACTGCACGACAGTGCGGTGTCGACTCGCACCCACCGACGACCATGAGCACACCGCCCGCCCGCGCCTCCGCGGAACTCGCCGTGCCGTCCCGCGACGAGCGGGAGGACTGGACCGGCCGCGCCGACTGCCGGTTCGTCGAGCCGTCCGTGTTCTTCGGCCCGGACGACGAGCCACGCGGTGCCCGCCTACGACGGGAACGCACCGCGAAACAGATCTGCCACACCTGCCCGGTCCGAATCCCGTGCCGTGCTTATGCACTCGACAGCCGGCAGAGGTACGGCGTCTGGGGCGGCACCACCGAAGCGGAACGCCGAGCCCGGCACCCCGCCCTCCCGGCAGGCGTCCCGCCGGAACCGAGGTGACACGATCACCTCTTTCACCCGTGAACCGGTGACACCGAACCCGTGTCACCGGTTCACGAGTCCGCCACCGCCCACGAAGCACCTCGGTCGTGCGGCGGAATGCCGTGGCGGCGAGCGAAACCCGGCACGGCGAGGTTCAGCTCGCCAGGAACTCCAGCAGCACCTTGTTCACGGCCTCCGGCTGCTCGAGGTAGCCGTAGTGCCCGGCGTCCGGGATCTCCTGGTAGCTCGCGCCGGGGATCGCGTCGGCGACCTCCCGCGACAGGTACGCCGGGATCATCCGGTCGTCGGCGAAACCGACGGCCAGGCACGGCACCCGCACCGCCCGGTAGGCCGCGCGACGGTCGAACTCGCGGTCCATTCCCAGCTGCGCCCGCACGCCCGGCGACGTCTTGCCGCCGGTGAACTCGAACACGTCGAGCCAGTCCCGCGCGGTGTGCGGGTCGGCCAGCGACGCCGGCGACAGGTTCATCACGGCCGTGACCGCCGCCCGGTACTTCGGGGGCAGCTCGACACGGCTGTCGTACAGCTGCCGCTCGCCCTCGGTCAGGGTGAGCTGGAACTGGTCCATGCGCGCGTGCCCGGCCAGGAACACCGCCTTGCGCACCAGGTCCGGGCGCGCCAGCGTCAGCTCCTGTGCGACACGCGCGCCCATCGAGGTGCCCACCACGTACGCGGGACCGCCGAGCAGCTCGATCAGTCCGGCGGTGTCGGCCACCAGGTCGTCGATGGTCATGCCGCCGAGGCTCTCCCCCGACGGCGCGATGCCGCGGTTGTCGAAGGTGGCGACGCGGTAGCCGGCCTGGACCAGAGCGGGGACCTGGTGCAGGTCCCAGACCCGGCCGGGGCTGCCCGTCCCCATGATCAGCACGACGAGGTCGCCGGTCCCCTTGACCTGGTAGTTCAGCGGGATGCCGTTGATTGTCGCGATGGGCATGAAAACCTTCCTGAGGTGGGTGGCACGGGTGCGGCCGTACGGCCGCACGGGCACAACGGACCGATCCACACTACCCTGCACCGCAGGTCGCGGCCCTGGCAGCACATCTCAGCCGCCGGCCTGCCAGGCCCGCCACAGCCGCGCATAGCGGCCCCCGGCGGCGACGAGCGCCGCGTGCGGTCCCTCCTCGACGACCCGGCCCGCCTCGAGCACGACGACCCGGTCCGCCGCCGCGGCCTGCGTCAGCCGATGCGCCACGACCAGGGCGGTGCGTCCCCGCGTCACGACGGCCGCGGCCGCTTCGAGGGCCCGTGCGCCCGCGCTGCCGGCCTCCGCGGTCGCCTCGTCGAGCACCACCACCGGTGGATCGGCGATCAGCACCCGCGCCAGCGCGAGCTGCTGGGCCTGGGCCGCGGTCAGGGGATGTCCGCCCTCGCCGACGACCGTGTGCAGGCCGTCGCCGAGCGCGCGGACCCACTCGCCGGCCCCGACCGCGTCGAGTGCCGCTTCCACCTCGTCCGCGGTGGCGCCGGGCCTGGCCAGCCGCACGTCGTCGAGCAATGGCCCGGCGAACACGTGCACCTCCTGGCTGACGATCACGACGCTGCGACGCAGCCGCGGTCCGAGTTCGCCGAGCGACCGGCCGTCGATACGGACCTCCCCCGAGGCGGGCGTGACGACGCCGGCCGCGGCCGCGGCGACCGTCGACTTCCCGGCGCCGGTCGACCCGACCAGGGCCACCGTCTCCCCCGGCCCGACCTTCAGGTCCACGCCGTGCAGGACCTCCGGCCCGTGCAGGTACCGGTGCCGCACCCCGGCCAGTTCCAGCGCCGGCGGACCGTCGCGTCGGACGTCGCGCGGAGCGTCGCGCTCCGGCGGCTGCGCCGGGAGCTCGGCGACGCCCACGAGGCGCGCCAGGCTGGCGCCCGCGGACTGGACGTCGTCGAAGGTGAAGAGCAGGAGCCCGAGCGGCGAGAACAGGCGGTGGAACAGCAGTGCCGCCGCGGTGGCCTCGCCGACGGTCACCGCATCCGCCCGCACCAGCACGAACCCGGCGACGAGAAGCGCCGAGAGACCGACGAATTCGGCCCGGTTGGCGCGGCCCGCGAACCGGGTGAACAGGCCGAACACGCCGACGGTGAGGTCGCGGGCGCGGCCCGACGCGGCGTCGATGCCGGACAGGTGGGCCGGGTCGAGCCCGTAGGCGCGGACGGTGCGCACACCGTGCATGCTGCTGACGAGTGCCTGCGACCGTTCTCCCATCGCCACCCGCTCCGCGGCGTACAGCGGCGCCGACCGGGGCAGGTACCAGCGCAGGGCGAGCGCATACAGCGGCAGCGCGACGAGCCCGGCGAGCCCGAGCCGCCAGTCGATCCCGACCATGGCCGCGACGCTGACCACCACCAGCATCAGCGCCGCCACCAGCTGCGGCACCACCGAGACCAGCGCCTTTGCCAGCACCGCGACGTCGTCGCCGACACGGGAGAGGACGTCGCCGTGCCCGGCACGTTCGACGGTCTCGGTGGGCAGGCGCAGCACCCGCGCCAGGACCGTCTCGCGCAGCCGGGCCAGCACCGTCTCGCCCAGTCGCGCAACGAGGTGCAGGCCGGCGCCGTCGAGCACCCCGCCGACGACCGCCGCGGCTGCGATCAGCGCGACGACCCACCCGAGCGTGGCCATCGGCGCCTGTTCGCGCACCCGGTCGACGAGGATGCCGAGGACGCGCACCGGCACCACGGAGGCCACCGCGGCCCCGACGGACACCGCCACTGTGAGCGCGACCCGGCCCGGCGCGGCGCGCAGCTGCGCCCCCAGGCAGCGCCACGACCGTCCGGCGGAGGCGATCGGCAACAGCTCGGACTCGTGCGCCGTCATCGCAGCACCGCCGCCCGGTAGGTGGGGTGTGTGGCGGCCAGTTCGGCGTGGGTGCCGGCGGCGACAATCCTGCCGTCGTCGACCACGACCACGCGGTCGGCGACGGCGAGCAGCGCCGGGCTCGAGGTGATGACGACGGTCGTGTGCTCGCCCCCGTCGTGCCGGACGCGCGCGATCCCCTCCGCGACGGCCTGCTCGGTGACGGCGTCGACGGCGGTGGTCGGCTCGTGCAGCACCAGTACCGGGGCGCGCCGCGCCAGCGCCCGCGCCAGCGCCACCCGCTGTCGCTGCCCGCCGGACAGGCTGCTGCCGCGGTCGACGATCCGCTGGTCGAGACCGTCGGGATGGGTGTCGGCGACCTGCCCGGCGGCGGAGGCGCGGAGCACCTCCGGGGGTATGCCCCCGGACGGGTCGCACATGCCCGCGGTGATGTTGCCGGCGAGCGTGCCGGCGAACAGGTCGCTGTGGTGCGGTTCGGCGAGGACGGTCCGGCGTGCGGCGACGGGGTCGAGCGCGCCGAGTGGGACTCCCCCGACGGTCAGCTCGCCGCGGACGTCCTCCGGCGGCACCTGCCCGGACAGCACGTCGGCGAGGGCCTCCGCGTCCTGCGGCCGGTGGGCGAGGACACCGAGCAGTTCCCCCGGCGCGACGGTCAGGTCCATCCCGCGCAGCGACCGGTAGCCGAGTCCGCGCAACACGAGGCGGCCGTCCGACGGTGTCCCGGTTCCGGCCGGCAGCAGCGGCGGCGCGTGCAGCACCAGCGACAGCCGGTCGGCGGAGGCGCGGGACGCGGCCCACGACGACGGCAGGGCGGCGAGCGTCCCGAGGGGTTCGACGACGAACTGGGCCAGGCCCACGACGGTGATGAGCTCGCCGACCGAGATCCGGCCGGCGAGCGCGGCCCAGCCCGCGACGCCCGCGACCGCGACGGACAGCAGCGCGCTCACCGCCGCCGAGGTGCCGGTGTAGACGCCGGCGGCGCGGGTCGCGCGGAGCGTCGCGGCGAGCGCGTCCGCGCTGGCCTCCCGGTAGCGGCGGGCGGCGGCCGGCTCGGCACCGAGGCCCCGCAGCGGTCGGAGCCCCGTGACGAGATCGGTCGCCAGGCCCGACGCCCGCGCCACCGCCTCCTGCTGTGCGGTCATCCGCCGGGTCAGCAGCGGGGTGGCGCGGTCGAGCGCGACGAGGATCGCAGGCGTGCCCAGCAGCACCAGCAGACCGAGGGGGACGTCGACGAGCAGCAGCGCCACCGCGGCCCCGGCCACCGCGGTGATCGCCGCGGCGGTGGCGGGCACCACGTGCAGGATCTGCGCGGCCCGCCCGGCGTCGGTGGTCGCCACCGCCAGGAGTTCCCCGATGCGCAGGGAGGTGCGCACCCCGCGCGGATCGAGGATCCGGCGCGCCACCGTGACCCGCAGCCGGTGCGACTCGGCCTCGATCGCCGCGACGAGCCGGCGCGCGCCGAAACGCCACGAGTAGGTGAGCACGACGAACAACGCGGCCAGGCCCGCGAGGGCGACGACCAGCGTCGGGACGTCGCCGCTGGTGACCGGTCCGTCGATGATCGCCCCGATCGCGACGGGGACGAGGGTCTCCATGACTTGGTGCAGCGAGACCAGCGCGGTGCCGATCGCCAGCGCGACCCGCTGGTTCGCAATCGTGTGCCGCAGCAGCCGCAGACCCGGCTCCTTCCCCTGATCGATCCGGCGAGCACCGTCGCTGCTCATGCCTCCCACCACACGAAACTCTCCGTTCCCCGTCTCCGCTCCCAGAAGTGAGCCAACCCTAACTCGTGGAGCGGCTGGCGTCGGAGTCGCCGGTTCTCATAGAGTCGCACTACGAATGACCTGCTCGAACGGAGCAGCCAGCCCGGGAGGAACCACCATGGCCGCGGACGCCACCACCGAGAACGACATCCCCGACGAGGAACTCGAACCCGTCGCGGACGAGACGGCCCGTCAGGCACAGCGTGTCGTCGCTGCCTACGCGGAGGATGCGGACGAATGCCGCATGCTGCTGTCCATGCTCGGCATCGGGCCGAACCCGAAGACGGACTGAGCGGATACCGGCGAACAAGGACAGAGGAGCACCACGTGGCTGCAGGTGAGGAGTCGATGCACGTGGGTGGTTCGGACTTCGTGGTCGTCGCGAACCGCCTGCCCGTCGACCTCGAGCGTCTTCCGGACGGCTCGACCCGATGGAAGCGCAGCCCGGGTGGCCTCGTCACCGCGCTCGAGCCGATCCTGCGCAACAACCGCGGAGCGTGGGTCGGCTGGGCCGGTGTCGCCGACGCCGAGCTCGACCCGATCGTCGAGGACGGCCTCGAGCTGCATCCGGTGCCGCTGAGCGGGCAGGAGATCGCCGACTACTACGAGGGCTTCTCCAATGCGACGCTGTGGCCGCTGTACCACGACGTCATCGTCCGGCCGGAGTACCGGCGGGAGTGGTGGAACACCTACGTCGAGGTCAACCGCCGGTTCGCGGAGGCGACCGCGAAGGCGGCGGCACAGGGCGCGACGGTGTGGGTGCAGGACTACCAGCTGCAGCTGGTGCCGAAGATGCTGCGGATGCTGCGGCCGGATCTGACCATCGGCTTCTTCCTGCACATTCCGTTCCCTCCGGTGGAGCTGTTCATGCAGATGCCGTGGCGGACCGAGATCGTCGAGGGCCTGCTCGGCGCCGATCTGATCGGCTTCCATCTGCCCGGCGGTGCCCAGAACTTCCTGTACCTCGCGCGCCGGCTGGCCGGTCATCAGACCTCCCGCGGCACCGTGGGTGTGCGCTCGAAGCTCGGGGTGGTGCAGGTCGGGTTCCGGGCGGTGCGCGTCGGTGCGTTCCCCATCTCCATCGACTCCGGGCAGCTCGACGAGCGGGCCCGCCGCAAGTCGATCCGCGACCGCGCCAAGCAGATCCGCAAGGAGCTCGGCAACCCGAAGCACATCATGCTCGGCGTCGACCGGCTCGACTACACCAAGGGCATCGACGTCCGGCTCGACGCGCTGCTCGAGCTGATCGCCGAGGGCCGGGTGGATCCGGCCGAGACGGTGATGGTGCAGCTGGCCACCCCCAGCCGCGAGCGCGTCGAGTCGTACGTGCAGATGCGCGGCGCCATCGAACAGACGGTCAGCCGGATCAACGGCGAGTACGCCGAGGTGGGCCGGCCCGTGGTGCACTACATCCACCGGCCCATTCCGCGCGACGAGCTGATCGCGTTCTTCGTCGCGGCCGACGTCATGCTGGTGACGCCGCTGCGCGACGGCATGAACCTCGTCGCCAAGGAGTACGTGGCCTGCCGCAGCGACCTCGGCGGCGCCCTCGTCCTGAGCGAATTCACCGGGGCGGCAGCGGAACTGCGCCAGGCATTCCTGTGCAATCCGCACGACCTCGAGGACGTCAAGGACAAGATGGAGGCCGCGCTGAACCAGTCCCGCGAGGACGGTCGGCGGCACATGCGGGCACTGCGCCGGCAGGTCCTCGCCCACGACGTGGACCGATGGGCGCGCTCCTTCCTCGACGCACTCGCGCATCAGGGCGCGGCCGGTCCGGCGCTGATCGCGCCGGCGGAGGTCGGCGAGCCCGAGTGACAAGCACACCGGACCGCGAAGCCTACGGTGTCCGGTCGTCGTCCGAGCGCAACGTCGAGGAGGCGACGACCGGGACGCCGGCACAACGCATGCCCACGCCCGCCGATTCCCTCGACGTGCTGCTCGTCGAGGACGACGTCGGGGACGAGCTGATCATCCGGGAGTCGTTCGAGGCCAACGAGATCGGCAGCACGCTGCACGTGGTGCGGGACGGCGCGGAGGCTCTCGACTTCCTGTACCGGCGCGGGGCCCACGCCGGCGCCGTGCGGCCGGCGCTGGTGCTGCTCGATCTGAACCTGCCGAAGTACGACGGGTGGCAGGTGCTCGAGGCGGTCAAGTCCGATCCCGACCTGGCGTCCATCCCCGTCGTCGTGCTGACGACGTCCACCGCCGAGGAGGACGTGGTGCGCAGTTACCGGTTGCGGGCCAACGCCTACGTCTCCAAGTCGGTGGACTTCGACCGGTTCGTCGCCACCGTGCGGCACATCGACCGGTTCTTCGTGCACATGGTGCGCCTGCCCGGCCGCTGACCGTCCGCCCGGCTCAGATCGGGGTCAGGCGGCTCACCAGCCAACGGCCGTCGTGCTTCTCGAGTTCGACGCGGACGCGGCTGCCGCTGCTGACCGCCTCGGGATTGACGGAACTGGTGGTGATCTGGTTGAGGAACAGCAGGGTCACCGCCCGGTCGGCCTCGGCCGACACGACCGACGACGCCTGCACACTCACCTGCACGGTGATCGCCTTCTCCTTGGCGCCGGGCGCGATGACGTTCTTCATCAGGTTCGTGTACTCGTCCCGGAAGTCGCCGGTGAGCCCGTCGGAGGCGGCGGCGACCTGCTCGTCGACCGTGGCGTGGTCGTACGCGAGCATCGCGACGGCCTGCTCCTCGGCGGCCTGCAGGGCCTCGGTCCGGGCGGCCTCGGCGCCGTCGCGCTCGACCTTGTCGTACACGCCCACGCCGACGAGGCCGGCGAGCACGATCGCCGCGGCGGTGAGGGCCGCGAGCAGCATCCGGCGCGCACCTCCCCCGGAGCCGGGCTGCGCCGTAGCGCTTTCCGCGCCCTCCACGCCCGCGGCGTCGTCGGTCTTCTCGAGGGTCACGGCCTCGTCCTTCGAATGCTCGGTCATGGTACGAAATCCACCTTCGAGGCCAGCAGCCGACCGTTCTCGTCGCAGATCGTCACCCGCAGCCGGAAGTCGCGGGGCTCGGGTTCGGGCTGTTCCGCGTTGCTGACCATCGACCGCGCGGCCACGAGCGAGGACATGCAGGCGCCGTCCTCGGCCTGGATTCCGGCCTCGATCACCTCACCGGTGGTGTCCACGTTCGCCTTGGTCACCACATCGACGAAAGGCCCTTCGCGTCCTTCGAATTCGGCCTTGAAGTCACCGGTCGCCCCGTCGAGCAGACGCTGTACGTCCTCGGCCGCGCTCTGCGGGTGGATGGTGGTCAGATTCAGCACGGTCTGCCGCGCGGCCTGCAGGTACGCCGCCCGCCGGGCGTCGTGGTCGCGGTCGGCCGTCGCGCCGAGCCACAGCCACACTCCGGCGCCCACCAGGGCGAGGACGATCAGGGCTGCGACCGCGGGGAGCACCCGGCTCTGCCGGGCGGGTCCGGTCTCCGGCGTCGATGTCGTGGGGGTCTCTTCGTCCGCCATCAGCCTTGCTGCGCCTTCATGTACGTCTCCAAACTGGTCTCTGGGCCGGTGTCGACGTTGCGGTACACCGTACCGTCGGGACCGATGTACGTTCCCGTCGCCGGGTCGATGCCGCGCGCCGTCACCCCGGCGGGCGCGGCCGCACCCGTCCCGGTCGCGTGCGAGGCGGGCACCGGCATGTCTCCTTCCGACTGCACGGGCGTCGGGGCGCCCCGCCACGGGTTGTCGAGGTATTCGGGCTGGTACCCGTTGCGGCACGCCTCCGGCGTGGGGGCGCGCCGGCCCGGGAACTCCATGCACGGCAGGTTCCGCGCGCCTCGCACGGCGTTCGGATCCGACTGCGGGAGCTTGCAGTACACCTCGCCGGGGGTGTCCACCATCGTGGTGTCCGCAGGGCTGCGCCACTGTTCGGGCGGCAGGAAGCCGGACAGGCACGGCGGCGGATCGTGCAGCTGCAGGTGGAAGTCGACGACCGCGCCGTCCTCGGCCGGTCCGCTGCCGGCCGCGGTGATCAGCGCCGTGGTCATCGGCGGGTACAGCACCAGGATCTGTTCGATGCCGGCGTTGTAGAGCACGCCCACCTCCCCGACGCCGACCATGTTGGCCAGCAGCAGCGGCAGCGTCGGCCGCAGGTCCTGCAGCAGCTGTTCGGCCTCGGCCGCGGCGCCCGGCCCCTTCGCGAGCACCGCCCGCAGGTCGGTGTCGGCGGCCCGCAGCCCGTCGGTGAACGTCAGCATGTCCCGCGTCCAGGAGCGGATCGCGTCGCTGGTGACGACCTGGGTGTCGAGCAGCGGACCGAGCTGATCGAGCAATGCCTTCGTCTGCTCGCTGCCGGCGCTCGCCTCCTGCACGAACAGGCGGGTCGAGTCGATCAGCCGCTGCAGGTCGGGCCCCGACCCGTTGAACGCGTCGAACGACTCGTCGACGACGGTGCGCAGCCGTGTGTCGCTGATGCTGGCGAGCAGGACGTCGGCCTGGTCGAGCAGCTCGCCCACCTCCTGCGGCACCGACGTCCGGTCGGCCGGGATCACGTCGCCGTCCGACAGATACTCCCCGTTCGAACCATCTTGCGGGGGAACGAAGTCCACGTACTGCTCGCCGACGGCGGACACGCTGCGGACCGCCGCGTCGACGTCGGCGGGGATCGAGCGGTCGCTGTCGATCGACAGGATCGCCGCCACTCCGGCCGGCGACAGCTGCACCTTGTCGACCACCCCGACGGTGTTGCCGCGGTAGGTGACGTTGGCGTGCGGGTAGAGCCCGCCGGTGGAGGGCAGTTCCACGATCACCGTGTACCGGCCGACGCCGAGCAGCTGCGGGAGCCGCACGTACTGCAGCGACATCACCAGCAACCCGACCACCGTGAGCACCGAGAAGATGGCGAGCTGGATCCGGACGAACTTCGACAGCATCATGGCGCGGGCACCCCCAGCGGGGGCAGCCCCGGAACGGTGATCTCCCCCAGACCGGGGACCGACAGCGTTGCGGCCGGGCCGGGCGCGGGTTGCGCGGCCGGCTGCTGGAGCGGGGCCTGGAAGGGGTCCGCGGACTGGGCCGCCAGCCCGGCGTCCCGGCCGAGGATGCCTTCCGGGCCGGCGAGGCGCCCGGCGAGCGGGGTGCCGGTGAGGAAGTTCAGGTCCAGCCGTTCGAGGGTGAGGTCGATGGTCATGGCGAGGTTCGCGTAGTCGCCCCGGATCACCTGGTCGATGCCGGCCTGCGGGAACGGATAGGTCAGCAGCACGCCGAGCACCTCGGTCAGCGCGTTGCCCGAGTCGGCGAGCGCACGCAGTGTCGGAGCCAGCGCCTGCAGGTTGGTCTGCAGGTCGTCGCCGCTGTTCTCGACGAGCCGGCTGGCGACGGTGCTCATCTCGCCGAGCGAGGTGAGCGCGGTGGTCAGGTCCTGCCGCTGTTCCACCAGCACGTTCAGCGCGGCCGGCATCTCGTCGAGCGCACGGACGAGGGTGGCGTTCTGCGCGTCGACCGTCCACGCGAGCCGATCGATGCCCTCCATCGCGGCGATGATGTCGCCGCGCTGCCGGTCGAGGGTGCCGACGAGTTCGTCGAGCCGCGGCAGCAGGTTCCGGATCGAGTCCTCCCGCCCGTTCAGCGCCGCGTTCAGCTCGGTGGTGATGTCGTTGATCTGCGCGAGTCCACCGCCGTTGAGGACCACCGACAGCGACGACAGCGTCTGCTCGGTGGTCGGGTACACCCCGGCCCGCTCGAGCGGGATCAGGTCGCCGTCCTCGAGCCGGCCCTGCGGCGGCTCGTCCGCCGGCGACGCCAGTTCGAGGTGCTGCGAGCCGAGCAGGCTGGTCTGCCCGATCTTGGCGGTGGCGTTCGCCGGGAGTTCGACATCGCCGTCGAGGGCCACCGTCACGAGCGCGTGCCAGTCCTCGACCTCGATCTTCGTGACGCTGCCGACCTGGACGTCGTCGACCCGCACCGGCGAGTTCTGCGTCAGGGTGGTCACATTCGGCATCTGGATCCGTACCTGGTAGGCGTCCTCGCCGTGCCCGGCGGTGCCGGGCAGGGGGAGGGAGTTGAGCCCCTCCCATTCGCATCCGGTCAGCGTCAGGGACGCCGCGACCACCATCGCGGCGGCGGCGTACCGCCGTGCCGGGCGGGTGTGCCGGGTTCGGGTGCTCATCGTCCTCCTCCCGGCTGCAACAGCGCACCGAGGTCGGGGGGAACCGTCACGGTGGGCAGATCCGAGAGCGGCCCGGCCGGCGGCGGAGTGGCGTCCGCGGGTGCGATGCCCCGGCCCGCCGCCTCGGCTTCCGCCTCGAGACCCGGTTCGGTGTACACGATCTGGTCGGGGAACGCCTCCACCGCGGCGATGGGGTTGGTCATGATCGGCAGGTAGTTCATCGCCAGCGACTGGAGGACCGGCCCGAGCTGCTGGCGGCACAGTTCCGCGCTGCGGTCGGAGGTGGCGTTCGCCGCGGCGGCCACGGACCCGCACATGAACTCGACGGGGTTGGCGAGGTTGCTGATCGCCAGCGCACCGGTGAGCGAGCCCTGGGCGGGCTTGTAGATGTCGTAGAAGTTCGCCAGCGCCGTCGGGCCGGAGTGCAGGACCCGCTCGATCTCGGGCCGCTTGCGTGCGAGCACCTCGGTGGCGTCGGCGAGGCGCTGCACCGACTCGGTCAGCGCTGCCCGGTTGTCCTGCACGAACCGCTGCACGTCGCCGACCGCGAGGTCGAGGTCCGCGAGCGAGGTGCCGAGCTGGCCCGAGCTCTGGGCGAGGACGTCCGAGACCGACGCCAGCCGGCCACCGAGCTGGACGATCTGCTCGTTGCTGGTCGAGAGCACCGACACGAACGCCTGCAGGTTCCGGACGGTGCCGAACAGGTCGGTGCGCCCCTCCGACAGGGTGTGCATGGTGTCGGACAGTTCGCGCAGCGTGGCACGGACGGTCAGGCCGTTGCCGTCGAGGTTCTCGGCGGCGGTATCGATGAAGCGGCCGAGCGAGCCCTGGGGGTCGAGGCCCTGGGGGCCCAGCGCCTCCGACAGGCGCATCAGTTCCGTCTTGATCTGGTCCCATTCGACCGGCGAGGCGGTGCGCTCGACCGGGATCGTCGCGTCGTCGGCGAACTGCGGGCCGCCCGAGTACGCCGGGGTCAGCTGGATGAAGCGCGCGGACACGAGGCTCTGCGCGATGATCACGGCCTTGGCGTCGGCCGGGATGTCGACGGAGTCGTCGACCTGCATCTGCACGCGCACCAGGTCGTCGCCCGGCTCGATGCGGGTGATCGTGCCGACGCTCACGCCCAGCACGCGCACGTCGTCGCCCTCGTACAGGCCGCTCGTGGAGACGAATTCGGCGTTGATCGTGCGCTTCCCCCAGCCGGGCAGCACCACGGCGAATGCGACGAGGGCCAGGGCCACCACCGCGACACCGGCGATCACCGGTATCAGCAGGCGGCGGCGCTTTCCGGGCCGCCCCCCGGGGGCCTCGAGGGTGTGGGTGCTCATTCGCCATCCTTCGTGATCGACGGCGGGTTCTTCGGAATGATGTCCTGCAGGTCCTGCTGCAGCAGCTCGGGGGCGACCGTGCTGTCGACCAAGGCCTTCCACCACGGCGCGGGCAGGACGTTCGACACGTACGCGTTGAAGAACGGACCGCTCGCCACGGACTCGCCGAGCGCGCTGATGTACGGGCCGAGACCGTCGAGGGCGCCGGCGATGTTCTCCTTGTTCGCCTGCAGGTTGGCGGTCACCGCGTTGAGCTTCTCCAGGGTGGGAGCCATCTGCGCCTGGTTCTCCTGCACCAGCGCCGACAGCTGCCGTGAGACCGCGGAGATGTTCGCGATCAGCTCGGTGATCGCGTCGCGGCGCACGCTCAGCTCCCCGAAGAGGGCGTTGGCGTCCACCACGAGGGCGTTGATCCGGTCGCTGCGCTCGGCGAGGATGCCGGTCACCGATTCGGCGCGGGCCAGCAGGTCCTCGAGCGACTCGTCGCGCGCGTTGATGGACCGGGACAGCCTGGTCATTCCCTCGAGCGCCCCGCGCAACTCGGGTGGGGTGTCCTGCAGCGAATCCGACAGCGCGTTGAGCGAGTCGTTGATCTGCTCCGTGTCGAGATCCGACACCGATGTCGTGAGGTCGCCGAGAGCGTCGGTGAGCGAGTACGGGGAGTCGGTGCGCGCCAGCGGGATCGGCTCGCGCGGGTCGAGCGTCCCCGAACCGTAGGGCTGCACCGCGAGGGACTTGCGGCCGAGCACCGTGTTCGTCTTGATGTCGGCCCCGGTGTCCTCGCCGAGCGCGATGCCGTCGCGGACGGTGAAGGCGACGAGAACCTGCTGGTCGTCGAGGCGGACGTCGGTGACCTCGCCGACGTCGACACCGGCGAGGGTGACGGTGTCGCCGGGCACGAGACCGCCGGCGTCGGCGAAGTACGCCGAGTAGGTCAGGCCGCCGGAGAGGAACTGCAGCTGGTCGTACTGCAGGCCGGCGAGCACCGTCGCGGCCGCGACGGACAGGCCGACGATGCCGACCTGCACGGGATTGCGTTCACGGATCGGACTCATTCGATCTTCGCGCACCTTCCGGTCGTCTGCTCGGCCGACGTGAAACGGATGGTGGTCCCGTCCGGTCCCGAGAACTTGAACGTGTTGGCACACAGGAAGAATTGGAAGAAGTTGCCGTACACCCCCACCCGGATGAGCTTCTTGTAGTCGTTCGGCAGCCGCTCGAGCGTCCGGTTGATGTCGTCGCGCCCGAGGTCGAGCTGCGTCATGGTGCGGTTGGTCTCGGCGATCACCGACTGCAGGTCCGGCCGGTTGTTCTGCAGCAGCGAGGCGAGATCCCCGGTGCCGGCCGCGATCCGCGGGATGGCGGTGCCGATCGGGTCGCGGTCCTGCGCGAGCCCGCTCACCAGGGTCTGCAACCGGTCGACGGTCTCGGTGAACTGCTGGTCGTTCTCGTCGATGGTGGCGAGGACGGCGTTGAGGTTGTCGATGACGTCGCCGATCAGCCGGTCCCGGTCGGCGAGGGAGTTCGTGAACGAGTTGGTGTTGCCCAGCAGCGACACCAGGGTGCCGCCCTGCCCCTGGAAGACCTGGAGCAGCGCGCCGGACAGGTCGTTGACCTGCTGCGGGTCGAGGCCCTGCAACAGCGGCTTGAATCCGCCGAGCAGCAGGTCGAGGTCGAGCGCGGGTTCCGTCTGCGCCACCGGGATCGTGCCGCCGGCCGGCAGCGTCTCGCCGGTACCCGGTCCCTCGAGCAGCTCGAGGTAGCGGTCGCCCACCAGGTTCTCGTACCGCACCGTGGCCTTGGTGCTCGCCAGCAGCGTGTGCTCGGCGTCGACGTCGAAGGACACCTCGGCCTGGTTGCCGCGACCGATGTCGACGCTGTCGACCGACCCGACGGGCACCCCGGCGATGCGGACCTTGTCGCCGGCCTGCAGCCCGGACACGTCGGTGAACGTCGCGTGATAGGTCTGCGTGCCGGTGAACCGCACCTGGCTGAACACGATCGCCAGTGCCGCGAAAATCAGCACCATCACGACGGTGAACGCGAGGAACTTGACCGTGGTGGCCCTCACCGGATCACCCCGCTTCCCCGCGGCGCCCGGCCCACCGGGCGCGTCCACGTCCGCCTCTGCGACTCCGGCATCTCACTCGCCTCCCGGGAGCATGTCGCCGAACAGGAAACCGAAGATCGTCGGGTACCGCACCCACGTCTCGGTGTTCGGGTGGAACGGCACGGGATGGGTGTCGGCGACGACGAAGGGGGCGTGGCCGTCGCGCTTGGGATCGAAGGCCGGCAGCCCGTGGCAGTTCGGCCCACCCGTCGCGCCCACCACCGGCAGGTCCTTCTCGTGGTCGTACATGGTGGCGCCGCCCAGGAAGTTCGTGCTCAGCATCAGGGCCGGGTACTTGCCGGTTCCGGCCATGGGCTCGAAGGCGATTCGCGCGTCGTTGAGCCCGATGATGAAGCACGTCAGCTCCGGCGAGTACTCGCCGAGCAGCGTCGTGGTCTCCGTCAGCAGGTCCAGCGCCGAGGTCAGCTGCGCCTCGTTCTCGCCGAGGACGTCGCGACCGGTGTTCGCCAGGCCGGTGACGTTCATCAGCATCAGGTCCAGGTTGGCCTGCTCGTCGACGACGGTGTTGCCGATCGAGGTGGCGTTGTCGAGCAGGTTCATCACGTCGGGCGCGACGTCGGCGTACAGGTTGGTGACGTCGGCGGCCACGGCGAGGTCGTACTGCAGTTGCGGCAGCGAGGGATTCATCGTCGCGAGATAGTCGTCGGCCTCGACGAGGGTGGCGCCGAGGGTGTCGCCGCGACCGTTGAGGGCCTCGGAGATCGCCCCGAGGGTGGCGTTGAGCTTCTCCGGCTGGACCTGCGCGAGCACGTCGGACAGGTGCTGGAAGACCGTGTTGAACTCGACGGTGACGTTCTCGGCCGCGATGATCGCGCCCTCCTGGAGCGGCACCGGCGACGGATCGTCCGGCATGAGCAGATTGACGAACTTCGCGCCGAACACGGTGGTGGACTCGATGGCCACGCGCACGTTGGACGGCACCAGGTGCAGCTGGCCGGGATCCATCGCGAGCTGCAGCAGCGCGCCGTCGGGGGTGTGCTCGACGGACCGGACCCGGCCCACCTCGACACCGCGGAGCTTGACCTTCGCGTCGGGCTCCAGCACCAGGCCGGACCGCGCCGAGGTGACCGTGACCGGGGTGGTGGCGGTGAAGGCACCGGCGAACATCAGCAGCGCCAGCGCGACGGCGACGGTGAGTCCCCCGACGAGACCTAGGGCCGCGAGTTTCTTCTTCCAGGAAGGTGTGTCCATGCGCCTATCCCGACAGGTTGAAGTTGCCGGTCGCCCCGTACACCGCGAGCGAGATGAGCAGGGTCACGGTCACCACGGCGATCAGGGATGCGCGCACGGCGTTGCCGACGGCGACGCCGACACCGACCGGGCCGCCACCGGCGTTGAAGCCGTAGTAGGTGTGGATCAGCATGACGGCGACCGCCATGACGATGGCCTGCACGAACGACCACAGGATGTCGGTGGGGATGAGGAACGTGTCGAAGTAGTGGTCGTACACGCCCGCGGACTGGCCGTAGAGCACGACGGTCGCGAAGCGGCTGGCGATGAACGAGGCGATCACCGCCAGCGAATACAGCGGGACGATCGCGATCATCCCCGCCATCACGCGGGTGCTCACGAGATACGGGATCGACGGGATCGCCATGACCTCGAGCGCGTCGATCTCCTCCGAGACCCGCATGGCGCCGAGCTGGGCGGTCGAGCCGGCGCCGATGGTGGCGGCCAGGCCGATGCCCGCGATGGTGGGCGCCGCGATGCGGACGTTGATGAAGGCGGCGAAGAAGCCCGTGAGCGCCTCGACGCCGATGTTGCCGAGGGAACTGAAGCCCTGCACGGCGATGATCCCGCCGGTGAACAGGGTCAGGAAGCCGACGATGACGACCGTTCCGCCGATCACGGCGAGCGCACCGATGCCCATGCTGATCTCGGCGATCAGCCGGACCGTCTCCTTCGGGTAGTGCGTGATCGCGCGCGGGGCGTATCCGAGCGCCTTGCCGAAGAAGAGCGCCTGCTCGCCGAGCCGGTCCACGGAGTCGGAGGCGCGGGCGATACGGCGCCGCACGCGGGGGAAGCGCCAGGAGATCACTGCCATCTACATCACCGCCGTGCCGGTCACCCGCCCGTCAGCTTGATGCCGACGGCGGTGACGAGAAGGTTGACCACGAACAATGCCATGAAGGCGAACACGACCGTCTGGTTGACGGCGTCGCCGACGCTCTTGGCGCCACCCTTGACGTTGAGGCCGAGGTAGGCGGCGACGAGGCCGGCGATCATGCCGAACAGGCCGGCCTTGACCTGGGAGATCACGAGTTCGCCGAAGCCGGTGAGCAGGGTGATGCCGTTGACGAAGGCGCCGGGGTTCACGTCCTGGAGGAAGACGGAGAACGCGAAGCCGCCCAGGATGCCGATGGTGCACACCAGCCCGTTGAGCAGCAGCGCCACGACGGTGGACGCGAGGACCCGGGGCACGACGAGGCGGTGGATCGGGTTGATGCCGAGCACGCGCATCGCATCGATCTCCTCTCGGATGGTGCGGGCGGCGAGGTCCGCGCAAATGGCGGTGGCGCCGGCACCGGCGACGATGAGCACGGTGACCATCGGGCCGACCTGGGTGACCGCGCCGAGTGCGGCGCCGGCGCCGCTGAGGTCGGCGGCACCGATCTCGCGCAGCAGGATGTTGAGGGTGAAGCTGACCAGGACGGTGAACGGCACCGCGACGAGGACCGTCGGCACGAGGGAGACCCGCGCGACGAACCATGCCTGATCGACGAACTCGCGTCGCTGGAAGGGCCGGGAGAACACGGCCCGAGCGGTCTCGCCCGTCATCGCGAAGAATCCACCGACCGCGCGGAGCGGTACCTCGAGGAGGTCTACCACCGTCTCCTCCTCCGTTGGTTCGCTCGCCGGCCGAGGCCGGCGAGGGGTCAGCTTGTGACCCGCGTCATACTAACTAGAACGTGTTCACGTGTCAAAGACCACTGCGACGCGGCGTGACACGGCTACCTCTGCGGGCGGGAGCCCCGCCGCACCGACCGAACCGGCGGCGCTCGCGTCGAGCGGAAAATCGGGGTTCGAACTGGGAATTCAGTGGACCGCGATCGGATCCGCCGCCCGTCCACGGGACCGAACTCGGTCGGGAACCGCGCCGGCCGCCCCTTCGCGAACCGCGTCGCGGGACGCAAAACTAGAACAGGTACTACACGATCTCCGAGCGGCCTCCGGCCGCGCGTTCACGCGCCCGGATCGCCGGACGACACGCGAGCCCGGGGTCGGGCCGACACTAGCCGGATCGGCCCCGGACGGCGCGATATTACCGAAGGACAACGTTGCATGTCACTTCGGGTACCGCCTAGTGGGACGTCAGAGGGCGAGCGCCTGCGCGGCCGAGAAGTTACGGGCGGGGTCCCGGTCGCCGAAGTAGCCGCCGACCCGTTCGGCGAGGCTCTCCGGGGTCCACCGGACGTCCGCGTCGAAGCGCTGCTCGACGACGGGCGCGGCCATGAGCGCGACCATCGGGCCGTAGACGACGAAGACCTGGCCGTTGATCCGGTCCGCCGCGGGCGACGCCAGGTAGGCGACCAGTGCCGAGACGTGCTCGGGCGACAGTGGATCCACCTCCCCCTCGGGCGCGGCACCGAAGACGCCCTCCGTCATCGCGGTGCGGGCCCGCGGGCAGATGGCGTTGGCGCGCACCCCGTACCGGGACAGGCCCCGCGCGGCGGAGAGGGTGAGTGCCGTGATTCCCGCCTTGGCGGCGCCGTAGTTGGCCTGCCCCTCGGGGCCGAGCAGGCCGGCCTCGGAGGACGTGTTGACGATCCGGCCGTAGACGGGACCGCCGGCCTTCTTGGACTCGCCACGCCAGTACGCCGCCGCGTTGCGGCACAGCAGGAAATGGCCGCGCAGGTGCACGGCGATCACCGCATCCCAGTCCTCGTCGGACATGTTGAACAGCATGCGGTCCCGCACGATTCCGGCGTTGTTGACGACGATGTCGAGGCCGCCGAAGCGTTCCTGTGCCGTCGCGAGCAGCGCGTCGGCCGTGGCACGTTCCGCGACGCTGCCGGCGACGAACGCCGCATCGGCGCCGAGGTCGCGGATCTCGGCGAGAGTGTCCTCGACGGCATCGGTCGCCGCGAGATCGTTGACGACCACCGCGGCGCCGGCCCGGGCCAGCGCGACGGCCTCCGCCCGGCCGAGCCCGGCACCGGCGCCGGTGACGACGGCGACCTTGCCGTCGAGACCCAGGCCCCCCTCGTCCGTCGCACCGTTTCCTGCGGGGCCGAGACCGTTGCCGGTTGCACTCATGGACGCGCTCTCCCTAGCGATGTCGGGCGGCCCACCCGGGGCCGCCGCGCTCCTGGTCGCCGCGGATTCCGGCGACCCCCGGAAATGTAGAACGTGTTCTCGTTTCTGACAAGGGGCGCCGTCAGGCCTCGCTCAGCGCCGCACGCGGACACTGGGCGATCGCCGTGCGCACGTCCTCCTCCCGCTCCGGCGCGATGGGGTGCGTGACGATCAGCTCGTCGTCGTCGTTCAGATCGAACACCTCGGGCGCGATTCCCACGCACACGCCGTTCGCCTCGCAACGATCGAAGTCGACCTTGACCTCCATGAACAGACCTCGCTTCTCGCTTGCTCGACCGATCGGGCGCCGGACGCGCAGGCTGGCGCGACGGCTCGAAAACCAGGCTAGAACGCGTTTCAGTTCTGTGCAATGATTCGGGAACATCGCCGAGCCGGTCCCGGTCCTCGGCCGTCGACCAGCTGCCTACCCGACGAACGGAGCGGTTCGTGGACATCGCGTACACCCCGCAGCAAGAGGAACTCCGCGCGCAGTTGCGCGCCTACTTCGCCGACCTGATGACCCCCGAACGACGGGAGGCGCTCGCCGCGACCACGGGCGAGTACGGCGCCGGCAACGTGTACCGGGAGGTCGTCCAGCAGATGGGCAAGGACGGCTGGCTCACGCTCGGCTGGCCCGAGGAGTACGGCGGGCAGAACCGTTCGGCCATGGACCAGCTCATCTTCACCGACGAGGCCGCGATCGCCGGCGCGCCGGTCCCGTTCCTCACCGTCAACTCGGTGGCGCCCACGATCATGCACTTCGGCACGCCCGAGCAGAAGGAGTTCTTCCTGCCGAGGATCTCCGCCGGCGAGCTGCACTTCTCCATCGGCTACTCCGAGCCCGAGGCGGGCACGGATCTCGCGTCGCTGCGCACCACCGCCGTGCGCGACGGCGACGAGTGGGTGATCAACGGCCAGAAGATGTGGACGAGCCTGATCGCCTACGCCGACTACGTGTGGCTCGCGTGCCGCACCGATCCGAATGCCCGGAAGCACAAGGGCATCAGCGTCCTCATCGTGCCCACCACCGCCGAGGGGTTCTCCTACACGCCCGTGCACACCATGGCCGGCCCCGACACCAGCGCCACCTATTACCAGGACGTGCGCGTCCCGGCGTCCGCGCTCGTCGGCGCGGAGAACGGCGGCTGGGCGCTGATCACCAACCAGCTCAACCACGAACGCGTCGCGCTCACCTCCGCGGGCCCGATCCTCACCGCGCTGCAGGAAGTGCGCGCGTGGGCGCAGCACACCCGCCTGCCCGACGGCCGCCGCGTCCTCGATCAGGAATGGGTGCAGATCAACCTGGCCCGGGTCCACGCCAAGGCCGAGTACCTGAAGCTGATGAACTGGGAGATCGCTTCCAGCACTGCGCCGCTCGGACCCGCACCGGCGTCGGCGAACAAGGTGTTCGGCACCGAGTTCGCCACCGAGGCCTACCGCCTGCTGATGGAGATCCTCGGCCCGTCGGCCACGCTGCGGCAGAACTCCCCGGGCGTGCTGCTGCGGGGCCGGCTCGAACGGATGCATCGCAGCTCCCTGATCCTCACCTTCGGCGGCGGCACCAACGAGGTCCAGCGCGACATCATCGCGATGACCGCCCTCGGACAGCCACCCGCCAAGCGCTGACACTCCACCGGAAGGGACAAACCGTGGACTTCACCCTCACCGAGGCGCAGCAGGACCTCGCCGGCCTCACCCGCCGCATCGTCACCGAGATCGTCACCAACGACCACCTGCGCCGGCTCGACGCCGCCGACGACCGCATCGACCACACCCTGTGGGACGCGCTCGCCTCCTCGGGCATCCTCGGCGCGGCACTGCCCGAGTCCGTCGGCGGCGACGGCTTCGGACCGCTCGAACAGACGAGCATCCTCACCGAACTCGGCCGCGGCGTCGCCGCCGTCCCCTACCTGTCCTCGATCGTCGTGTCCGCCGCCGCCGTCGCCGAGTTCGGCAGCGACGCGCAGCGTCGCGACTGGGGCGAACCCGCCGCCACCGGCGAGAAGATCCTCACCACCGCCCTCGAGGAGGAACTGAACGACGACCCCACGTCGCCGACCACCACGGCACGTCGCGCCGACGGCGGATGGATCGTCGACGGCACCAAGATCCTCGTCGACGCCGCGCCTGCCGCGGACCTGTTCCTCGTGCCGGCCTCGACCCCCGACGGCGTCACCGTGCTCCTCGTCCGTCCCGGCGATCCCGGCGTGACCGTGACCCGCCAGTACGACACCGGCCTCGGCTGCCTCGGGACGCTCACCCTCGCCGCGGCCTCCGTGCCCGGGGACCGCGCGCTCGGCACCGACGGCCGCGCGGTCACCGTGTGGCTGCGCGACCGCGGGCTGCTCGGCTCGGCCGCATACCAGTACGGGGTGCTCGACCGGGCGCTCGAACTCACCGCCGGGTACGCCCGCGAGCGGGTGCAGTTCGATCGGCCCATCGGCAGCTTCCAGGCGGTGGCCCAGCGGCTCGCCGACGCCTACATCGACGTCAAGGGCGCCCGGCTCACCCTGTGGCAGGCGGCCTTCCGCGCGGAGGCCGGGCTGCCCGACACCGGGGAGCTGCGCACGGCCGCGTTCTGGGCCGCCGACGCCGGGCACCGCGTCGCGCACACACTCGTACACGTCCACGGCGGAGTCGGCCTGGACGAGGACCACCCCGTGCACCGGTACTTCCTGGCCGCCAAACACCACGAGTTCCACCTCGGGTCGGCCACCGCGCAGCTGCGGCACCTCGGCGCGTCCCTCGCGGAGGCGCCGGCGTGAGCGTCCCGATCAGCGGAACCGGCACCCCACCCGCCGCGGCGATGCCCCAGGATGCCGGCATGACCGACGTCCCCACCGTGACCGCGCTCCTCGAACGGCTCGCCACCGTCGACGATCGTGGCCTGCAGTTCGAGAACATGTCGCTGTCGTGGCGCGAGCACGTGCAGGCCGGCCGGGACCGGGCCGCCCTGTTGCACGAACTGCTCGACCCACGCAGACCCCGGCACTTCGGGATCCTCATGGACAACGTGCCGGAGTTCTCGATGCTGCTCGGCGCCGCGGCGCTGTCCGGCTCGGTGGTGGTCGGGCTGAACACCACCCGTCGCGGGCAGGCCCTCGCCCGCGACATCGCGCTCGCGGACTGCCAGGTGGTGTTCACCGAGGCCGCGAACGCGCGGCTGCTGGACGGACTCGACCTCGGCGGCGTCCGGGTGATCGACGTCGACTCCGCCGAGTGGGCCGATCTGCTCGCTCCCCACACCGGTTCCACCGCCGCGCCGGCGCCCGTCGCCGCGACCGATCTGTTCATGCTGATCTTCACGTCCGGCACCAGCGGCGACCCGAAGGCCGTGTGCTGCACCCACGAGAAGATCACCGGCCCCGGAGTGATGCTCGCGGAACGGTTCGGTCTCGGCGCCGACGACGTCGTGTACGTGTCGATGCCGATGTTCCACTCCAACGCGATGATGGCCGGCTGGGCGGTGGCGCTGGCGGCCGGGGCCGGGATCGCCCTGCGGCGCAGGTTCTCCGCCTCCGGCTTCCTGCCGGACGTGCGCCGCTTCGGCGTCACCTACGCCAACTACGTGGGAAAGCCGTTGTCCTACATCGTCGCCACCCCGGAGGAGCCCGGCGAGGCGGACAATCCCCTGCGCATCATGTACGGCAACGAGGGCACGGCGCCCGCGATCGCCGAGTTCCGCCGGCGGTTCGGCGCGACGGTCGTCGACGGGTTCGGCTCCACCGAGGGCGGCATCTCGATCTCCGCGGCGCCCGATGCGCCGCCCGGGGCGCTGGGACGGCTGCCCGAGGGCGTGCGGATCCTCGACCCGGACACCGGATCGCCCTGTCCGGTCGCCGAGTTCGATGCCGACGGCCGCATCCTCAACGCCGACGTCGCGACCGGTGAGCTCGTCAACGTCGCCGGGGCCGGACTGTTCGCCGGCTACTACAAGAACCCGGAGGCCGACGCCGAGCGGGTGCGCGACGGCCGGTACCACAGCGGCGATCTCGGCTACGCCGACGCCGACGGGTTCGTCTACTTCGCCGGCCGCAGTTCCGGCTGGATGCGCGTCGACGGCGAGAACATCGCGGCCGCTCCGATCGAGCGGGCCCTGCTCCGCTACCCGGGCTTCGCGCAGGTCTCGGTCTACGCGGTCCCGGATCCGCAGGTCGGCGACCGGGTGATGGCCGCGGTCATCCCGACCGCGGATTCCGCGTTCGACCCCGTCGCACTCGCCGGGTTCCTCGACGCGCAGGGCGATCTCGGCCCCAAGCAGCTGCCGACGCTGATCCGGGTGTGCCGGGACTTCCCGCGCACCGCCACGTTCAAGATCCTCACCCGCACGCTCAGCGCCGAGCGGTGGCACTGCGGCGACCCGGTATGGGTCCGCCGCCGCGGCGAGCGCGAGTTCACGCCGCTGACCGACGACCTGGCGGCCGAGTTGCAGCCGCAGGTCACCGGATCGGGCCGATAGGCGATCCGGCACGAGGACTTGAACCTGACGTTGCGTCAGGTCGTAGTGTCCGCCCCATGACGACGAACGAACCCCGATCCCTCACGGTGGACGACATCATCGACGTCGCGGCGGCCCTGCCCGGGGTGGTGGCGACCACGGCCGGGGAGGACAACGGCGCGCCCCGGCAGGCGTGGGGCGACACCTTCCTGTTCTTCGATCCGGACGGCACCACCCCCGCCGACCGCAGGTTCCCGTTCGCCACGATCGTCGTCCACGACTACGACGGCTTCGACACCGCGTCCCACCTCTACCGGACGGGGGTGTTCCGGCTCAACGTCGCGGTCGGCCGCGACGAGTTCCGCGACCTGCTGGGTTACCCGCCGGCCGGGCACGCGCGGCACGGCGCCGCCGTGGACTACACCGCCCTCGATCTCCTGCTTCCCCATCCCGTGTACGCGCCGCAGGGGTGGGTGTCGATCCTGAACCCGGGCGTGCGCACCGCCGCACAGGTCCCCGGCCTGCTCGCCGTCGCCCACGCCCGGGCGGCGCGACGACACCGGCCGTGACGGCGCATCATCGACGTGTGGACGGCGAGTACACGGTCGGGGACGTCGCGCGGATGGCCGGCGTCTCGGTGCGCACGCTCCACCACTACGACCGGATCGGCCTGCTCGTGCCCCATGGACGCAGCGCCGGCAACCACCGCCTCTACTCGGCCGCCGACGTCGAGCGGCTGCGACGCATCCTGTTCTATCGCGCGCTCGACTTCGGCCTCGATGCCATTGCCGACATGCTCGCCGATCCGGGCGCGACCGTCGACGATCACCTCCGCCGCCAGCGGCGGCTTCTCGAACAGCGCCGGGACCACCTCATCGGTCTGCTCGCGGCGCTCGATCGCGAGCTCGAGGCGCGGCGCACGGGTGTATCGCTCACCCCTGAGGAGCAACTGGAGATCTTCGGAACCGACCGGTTCGCCGAACGATTCGCGGCCACCGAGCCGGACTGGCCGAATCACGACCAGTGGGAGCGGGCGGCGCACCGCGCCGCGGGGCACACCAAGGAGGACTGGGAGACGATCAAGGCCGAGGCCGACGCCGACATCCGAGCGTTCGTCGAGACGATCGCGGCGGGCGAGCCGGCGGACGGACCGGTAGCGATGGATGCCGCCGAGCAGCACCGCCGCCACCTCGAACGCTGGTTCGGCCCGTGCAGTCCGCAGCAGCACTGCGAGATCGCGGCCCTGTATGTCTCCGGCGACGCCGCCACCGCCGAGTGGGAGGAGTTGGCGCCCGGGCTGCCGCGGTTCGTCCACGACGCGATCGTCGCGAACGCGCGGCGTGTCCGTGGGTCGTGACAGGGAGGTTCTCGTTCCGAGCGGGAGGATCCTGGTCGACGCACCCGCACGATGCCGCGACATACTCCCGCTCACCGCCACAACCTCCCGCTCGGCTGACGCAGGAGGGCGGGCAGGCTCACCCAGCCGCGGGTGAACGACGACTGCAGACGCACCCCCGATGCCGGATCGACCGACACGTGGGGATACCGGGCCAGCAACTCCTCGAGCGCAACCCGGGACTGCAGCTTCGCCAGGTGCGAGCCGATGCAGAAGTGGGGACCGCTGGAGAATCCGAGGTGCCGCGGAATCGGCCGGGAGACGTCGAACTTCTCTGCGGTGTCGCCGAATTCGCGTTCGTCGCGATTGGCGGCGCCGTAGAGCATCATCACCTTCTCCCCGGCCGGAATCGTCACCCCGTGCAACTCGACGTCACGGGTGGTGGTGCGCGCGAGTCCCTGCACCGATCCCTCCAGCCGCAGCGTCTCCGTCAACGCGCCCGGGATCCGGGAAGGCTCGTCGACGAGCAGGTCGCGCTGGCGGTGATCGGTGTCGAGCAGCATCACGGCGTGCGAGATCAGGTTTCCGGTGGTGTCGTTGCCGCCGGCCACCATGACGAAGCAGAACCCGAGGATCTCCCAGTCGGTGAGCAGTTCGCCGTCGGACTCGACGGTGGTCAGGGCGCTGATCAGGTCGTCGCCGGGTTCGCGGCGGCGCTCGCCGATCAGCCGCGAGAAGTACTCGAACATCTCGGCGACGGCGTCGGGTGCGCTCATGGCGGCCACGTCGAATCCGCTGTCCTGCAACGCCGTCAGCGCGGCGACCCACGGATCGAACCGGGCCCGGTCGGCCGCCGGCACGCCGAGCATCTCCGCCAGGACGAACGTCGGGACGGTCGAGGAGAATTCGCGGTGCAGATCGACCTCGGGTCGCCCGGCGAACGAATCGAGCCGGCCGCGGACGAACCCGCGCACGGCGTCCTCGAGCGCCGCGACGCGCCGGGGCGTGAACCCCTTCGCGATCAGGCTGCGCAGCTGCCCGTGCCGCGGGGGGTCGAGCATGACGATCGTCGGGGCGAGACCCAGTGTGCCGATCTCGTCGGGAACGAACGTCAATCCCCCAGCGGACGAGTAGGTCTCGGTGTCGCGCACCGCGTTCCACACGTCCTCGAAACGGGACAGCACCCGGAACGGCGGAATGCCGTTCCGGGTGCTGACGTGGCGGTGCACCGGGTCCTCGTCCCGCAGCATCCGGTAGGCCGGGTAGGGGTCGGCCAGGAACTGCGGATCGAAGGGATCGTAGACGGTCACCACCGGTCCGTCACCGTGCTGCGTTCAACCGGTCCACGGCCCGCTCGTACCCCTCGACGAGCTCGGCCATGATCTCCGCGACCGGCCGGATCTCGTTCATCCGGCCGACGATCTGCCCGACGGGCATCGCGACGACCTCGGGATCGTCCGCGGCGGCGATCCGCTGGTGGGCTTCGCTCACGAGCAGGTTCTGCAACGGCATCGGCAGCGGCGACGGGGCATCGGGCTTCGACCATGCCTCGGTCCACTTCGTCTTGAGCAGGCGGGCGGGCTTGCCGGAGTAGATCCGCGAGCGGACGGTGTCCGACGATGTCGCGCCCAGCAGGGCCCGCTGGACCGACGACGGGCCGTCGGCGGCAGCGCCGAGCTTGTATTCGGAGGTGGTGAGCCAGTAGGAACCCATCCACACCCCGGACGCGCCGAGCGCGAGCGCGGCCGCGACCTGCCGCCCGGAGCCGATACCGCCGGCGGCAAGCACCGCCGCCGAATCGCCGAGGGCGTCCACGATTTCGGGCCAGAGCACCATCGAGGCCACCTCGCCGGTGTGCCCGCCCGCCTCGTACCCCTGGGCGATGACGATGTCGACGCCGTTCTCGACGTGCCGCCGGGCATGCTCGACCGCCCCGGCGAGCGCCGCGACGGGCACCCCCTTCTCGTGGGCGAGGTCGATCACGTCCTTCGGCGGGGAGCCGAGCGCGTTGGCGATGAGCGCAGGCCGGTGCTCGAGGGCGACGTCCACATGTGCGCGGGCGACCGAGTGCAGCCAGCCGAGGACGCCGGCCGCGTGTTCGGCGGACTCGTCGAGCGGCGGCACGCCGAGCTCGGCGAGGGTGCGCTCGACGAAGGCACGGTGCTCGGCGGGGATGAGCTTGTCGAGGTCGACGGCGGTGCCCTCGGTGGGAACCTTTGCGGGCATCACGACGTCGACCCCGTAGGGCTTGCCGTCGGTGTTCTCGTCCATCCAGGTGAGCACGGCGTCGAGCTCGTCCGGGTCGTTGAACCGGACACAGCCGAGGACGCCGAGACCACCGGCCCGGCTGATCGCGGCGGCAACGTGCTCGGACGGGGTGAACCCGAAGATCGGGTACTGGATGCCGAATTTCCTGCTGAGATCGGTGTGCATCCCGGTCCCTTCTAGCTCGCCGCGGCGGAGCCGTTGGTGTGGTGGTCGTCCGCTGGGCGCTGCTCGGTCTGTTCCTTGGCCCAGCGGTAGTCGGGCTTGCCGGCCGGCGAACGCTTGATGGCGTCGACGTACCAGACACTGCGCGGAATCTTGTAGCTGGCGATCTGCGTGCGGGCCACCTCGACGAGGTCGGCCAGCGTCGGGCGGGTACCGGCGCGGGGCGCGATCACGGCGGACACCCGCTGCCCCCAGCGCTCGTCGGGCACGCCGACGACGAGGACGTCGAACACGTCCGGGTGGGCCTTGAGGGCGCCCTCGACCTCCTCGGGGAACACCTTCTCGCCACCGGTGTTGATGCAGACGGACCCGCGGCCGAGCATGGTGACGGTGCCATCGGCCTCGACCCGCGCATGGTCGCCCGGGATCGAGTAGCGGACGCCGTGGTACTCGCGGAAGGTCGCCTTGGTCTTGACCTCGTCCTTGTAGTAGCCGATGGGGATGTGGCCCTTGCGGGCGAGCACGCCCACCTGTCCGGAGCCGGCCTCGACCGGATTTCCGTCGTCGTCGATCACGGCCGTGGAGGCGTCGATCTTGACGGTGGGGCCACCCGAGTGGGCCTGGCCCTTGGCGACGATGCCGAGTCCGCCGAAGCCGGTCTCGGACGAGCCGATCGAGTCGGTGATCACCGTGTTGGGCATCAGGTCCAGGAAGCGTTCCTTCAGCGCCGGGGAGAACAGCGCGGCGCTCGACGCCATCGCGAACAGGGACGAAAGATCGTACTTCTCACCGGTTCCCGGACGTCCGCTCTCGAGCGCGTCGAGCATCGGGCGGCCCATCGCGTCGCCGGTGATGAAGATGACGTTGACCTTGTGCTCCTCGATGACGCGCCACACCTCGTGGCCGTCGAACTCGGGATGCATGATCACCTTGCCGCCGCTGAACAGCGACTGCAGCACCGCCCACTGGGCACCGCCGTGGATGAGCGGGGGGATCGGGAAACGGACCAGCGGCGGGCTCGCGGCACCGGTCTTTGCGAGTTCCCATTCGTCGGCGACGTATTCGCCCGTCATGAAGTTGATGCCGCCGCCGAGTACGCGCCACACGTCCTCCTGCCGCCACATCACGCCCTTGGGGCTGCCGGTGGTGCCGCCGGTGTAGAGGATGTAGAGGTCGTCGGCGCTGCGTTCGCCGAAGTCGCGCTCGGGTGAGCCCTGAGCCAGCGCGGACTCGTAGTCGACGCCGCCGTAGCTCGCGTAGTCGAGATCGGTGCCGTCGTCGACCACGACGACGGTGCGGATCTGCGGGCAGTGCGGCAGCACGGCGGCGACCTTGTCGGAGTAACGGCGCTCGTGGACGAGCGCGACCATGTCCGAGTTGTCGAAGATGTACTGCAACTCGTTCTCGACATACCGGTAGTTGACGTTCACCATCACGGCACGAATCTTGAACACCGCGACCATCGCCTCGATCGCTTCGATGGTGTTGCGGGAGTAGATACCCACCTTGTCACCGGGCTTCACGCCCCGTTCCTGCAGATAGTGGGCGAGCCGGTTGGCGCGCTCCTCCACCTGCGCGTAGGTGACCTCACGTCCGTCCGACGCGAGCGCGACGCGGTCGGGAACGAGGTCGATTGCGTGCTCTACGAGGTCTGCGATGTTAAGGGCCACGTCACAAAAGTAGAACGTGTTACCGTTTCTGACAAGACCCGGATGAGATCCAGTTCACAACCCCTCAGGAGTCCTCAGTGTCCACCACCGCATCGGAAGTTTCCGGCATTTCGGCAGACGCCCCGCACTGCCTCGTCGAGCAGCGCGGCTCGGTCCTGATCGTGACCATGAACCGGCCCGAGGCCCGCAACGCCCTGTCCGGCGAGATGATGGCGATCATGGCCGAGGCGTGGGACCGCGTCGACAACGATCCGGAGATCCGGGTGGCCATCCTGACCGGCGCCGGCGGCGCGTTCTGCGCGGGCGCCGACCTCAAGGCGATGAACCGGTCGGCCCCGGGCGACAGGTTCGAGCAGGGCGAGCGAAGCGACGGGAAGAGCAAAGGCGGTGGCTGGGATCTGTCCAGGCTGCCCGCACTGCTGAAGGGCCGTCGCCTCACCAAGCCGCTGATCGCCGCGGTCGAGGGCCCGGCCATCGCCGGCGGCACCGAGATCCTCCAGGGCACCGACATCCGCGTCGCCGGGGAGAGCGCGAAGTTCGGTGTCTCCGAGGCCAAGTGGGGCTTGTTCCCTCTCGGCGGCTCGGCGGTGCGGCTCGTCCGCCAGATCCCCTACACGATCGCCGCCGACATCCTGCTCACCGGCCGCCACATCAAGGCCGCCGAGGCCAAGGAGATCGGCCTGATCGGCCACGTCGTCCCCGACGGCCAGGCTCTCGACAAGGCCCTCGAGATCGCCGGGACCATCGCCGCCAACGGCCCCCTCGCCGTCCAGGCCATCCTGAAGACCATCCGCGACACCGAGGGCATGCACGAGGAGGAAGCCTTCGAGATCGACGCGAAACTCGGCGCCGAGGTCTTCAAGAGCGCCGACGCCAAGGAAGGCCCCTGCGCGTTCACCGAGAAGCGCACCCCGAAGTTCACCGGCGCCTGACGGGCCGGAGGCCCGGGCCGAGCGAATGTATCGCTCACCTCCGTAGTCCGACGGTATGGTCCATTCGCTCAGCCCGGTACCACCGTCCGTAGTCGCACGTCGGGCCGCGGCCGAGAGGCCGCGAGCTCGTAGTGCCGGCGCAGGTCGTCGACGACACGCCTCGGTGACCGCTCCACCGCACTCGGGATCGTCGGCAGCACGATGATGCCCGCGTTCTGCATGCGGGTCCGGCGCTCGATCGTGTCCTTGTACGCCTTGGGCGACAGGTGCCACGCGAGGGAGTCGATGTCCCAGGCCATCGCGACGTCGTCGATCCAGCCGTCAGGTCGTGCGATGAACCCGCCCCGGGAGTCGAGAACATCGCGGTTGAACACCATCTCGGGCAGACCGCTGCGTTCCCACAGCTCCCGGGCCTTCGCCTCCGCCACCGAGTGGACGTTGGCATCCACCTCCCGGAGCACCCGCCGCGGCAGAGCCGAACCCCGCCCGCTCCCCTCCGCCAGTTCCTCCTGCAGCGCTGCCACCGACACCGCTCCACGCTGGACGGCCGAGGCGATCAACGACCGCGTCGCATCGAGAGTGGTGCACCGGCGCGCGGCGTCGAGCAGGGCACGTTCGATGGGAGCACACCGGATGCCATTACGTATCAAAGGGTCCGGAATTCGGGTTGTCCGCTCGACGAGGACGAATCCGGCCGACTGCACGCGACGATTCGCCGGGAGCAGCACGTGGACGTCGTATTGTTCTCCCGCCAGTCCATGTTCTCCGAGCGCCGATCGTCCGGTGAGTACGGCGTCGTCGCCGACGTACTTCATGGCCGCGATCGTGCGTTGCCGGGCCGACGCCGGTCCGTTTCCGAGCATCACGATGCCCGGCAGCAGCCGTTGCCAGGGACCACCCGGACGGCACCGCTCGTGAATTGCCGACCCCGACACTCCGACACGACGAAGCACGGCGTCGCGAACCACACCGCTGTCGCCCAGCCGGCCCAGTGCCTCCGGATCCCCCGCCCACTCACCCCTTCTCATGGACCTACAGTGCGCCGCTCGATCGGATTCGTGTGGCCGCGGAGCGTGCATTCGTCGAATCTGTGGAGCAACTCGCCGACTGTGGACAACCTCCCCACCGAGCGAATGTGGCATCCCGTCGATCTGAGGAGGTGAACGATACATTCGCTCGGGGGAAGCGGGCGCCTACCGCAGCACGACGTCCGCCAGGGAGCGCACGTGCTCGGCGTCGCGGCAGCTGACGAGCAGCATCGTCACACCGGCGTCGGACCAGCGCTTCACGCCGGCGCGCACCTCGTCGCGGTCGCCGATGATCATCGTCTCGGTGACCATCTCGTCGGGAATCGCGGCGGCGGCCTCGTCCTTGCGGCCCGCGCGGAACAGGGCGGTCACCTCGTCGACCACGTCACCGTAGCCCATGCGCCGGTACACCTGGGCATGGAAGTTGAGTTCGGGGGTGCCCATGCCTCCGACGTACAGGGCGGTGACGGGCTTGAGGCCGGCGATGGTCCCCGTGCGGTCGTCGGTGACGACGACCTGGCAGGTCGCGGCGATCTCGAAGTCGTCGCGGGTGCGGCGGGCGCCGGGCCGGGCAAAGCCCTCGTCGAGCCACTCGCCGTACATCGGGGCCAGGCGCGGGGAGTAGTAGATGGCGAGCCAGCCGTCGGCGATCTCGGCGGTCAGCGCGACGTTCTTGGGTCCCTCGGCGCCGATCCAGATGGGGATGTCGGCACGCAGCGGGTGCGTGATCGGCTTGAGCGGCTTGCCGAGCCCGGTGGCGCCGGGTCCGTCGTACGGCAGCGGGTAGTGCGGGCCCGGGTTGGTCACCGGCTCCCGGCGGGCCAGCACATTGCGCACGATCGAGACGTACTCGCGGGTGCGGGCGAGCGGCTTGGCGAACGGTTCGCCGTACCACCCCTCGACGACCTGCGGCCCGGACACGCCGAGCCCCAGGATGTGCCGCCCGCCGCTGAGGTGGTCGAGGGTGATCGCGTGCATGGCACAACTGGTGGGGGTGCGGCCGGAGATCTGCACGACGGACGTGCCGAGCCGCACCCGCCGCGTGCCCGAGCCCCACCACGCGAGCGGCGTGAACGCGTCCGAGCCCCACGACTCCGCGGCGAAGACCGCATCGAAACCCTCCGCCTCGGCGGCGGCGACGAGCTCGCCGGCGTTCGCGGGCGGCTGCGCCCCCCAGTAGCCGAGTTGCAGACCCAGTTTCATTGCACACCATTCCTTTCGGGGCGGACCGGGGACACCGCTGCTCGGACGGTACCCTTGCCACCGTCTCTAGAACCTGTTCTACTCGAAGTTGTGAGCCTGGGAAAGAGCGCGATCGCGGAGAAGCCGCTGAGCGCACCACTGAACCTGAAGTTCGACTACACCCGATCCACGGGGCCGACCGTCGGCGCGTTCGTCACGGGCCTGCGCGACGGGCGCATCCTCGGCGCCCGCGGCTCGGACGGGCGCGTCCTCGTGCCGCCCCCGGAGTTCGACGCGGTCACCCACGAACCCCTCACCGACTTCGTCGAGGTGGGGCAGTCCGGCACGGTGCGCAGCTGGACGTGGAACCCCGAGCCGCTGCCGGGCCAGCCGTTCGACCGGCCGTTCGCGTGGGCGCTGATCCAGCTGGACGGGGCCGACACGACGCTGCTGCACGCGGTCGACGTCCCCGGTCCCGAGGACATGAGCACCGGGATGCGGGTACGCGTGCGGTGGGCCGACGACCGCGCCGGTCACATTCGTGACATCGCAGCCTTCGAACCGGGCGAGGCCGAGACCGTCACGGTCCGGACGGACGCCTCCGGCGAGCCGGTGACGATGATGATCACGCCGCTGGATCTGCACTACACGCACAGCGCGTCCTACGAGGAGTCCTACTACCTGCGCGCGCTGGCCGAGGGCAAGCTGATCGGCGGCCGCACCGGACCGGGCGGCAAGGTCTACATCCCGCCGCGCGGCGCGAACCCCACCGACGGCATCCCCACCCGGGAGCAGGTCGAGGTGTCCGACAAGGGCATCGTCACCACGTTCTGCATCGTCAACGTGCCGTTCCTCGGCCAGCAGATCACGCCGCCGTACGTCGCGGCCTACGTGCTGCTCGACGGTGCGGACATCCCGTTCCTGCACCTGATCCTCGAGTGCGACGCCGCCGACGTCCGGATGGGCATGCGGGTGGAGGCGAAGTGGCGCCCGCGCGAGGAGTGGGACTACACGCTGCGCAACATCGAGTACTTCCGGCCGACCGGCGAACCGGACGCCGACTACGAGACCTTCAAACACCACCTGTAAGGGAGCCGCGCCCACCATGACAGACATCGCAGTCGTCGGCTTCGCGCAGGCACCCCACGTGCGCGAGACCACCGGCACCACCAACGGCGTCGAAATGCTCGTCCCCTGCTTCCGGGAGCTGTACTCGAAGCTGGGAATCACCAAGTCGGACATCGGTTTCTGGTGCTCCGGTTCGTCCGATTATCTCGCGGGCCGGGCGTTCTCGTTCATCTCGGCCGTGGACGCGATCGGCGCGGTGCCGCCGATCAACGAATCCCACGTCGAGATGGACGCCGCCTGGGCGCTGTACGAGGCCTGGGTCAAGCTGATCACCGGGGAGGTCGACACCGCCCTGGTGTACGGCTTCGGCAAGTCGTCGGCCGGCACCCTGCGTCAGGTCCTCGGCCTGCAGCTCGACCCGTACCTCGTCGCCCCGCTCGGCCTCGATTCCGTGTCCCTCGCCGGGCTGCAGGCCCGGTTCGGGCTCGACGCCGGCAAGTGGACGGCGGAGGACATGGCACAGGTCGCGGTGCGCGCGCGGGCCGCCGCCAAGGACAACCCGAACGCCCAGATCAGCGGCGACTTCGACGTCGAGGAGCTGCTGGCCCGGCCCTACGTCGCCGATCCGCTGCGGGGGCACGACTGCGCGCCGGTCACCGACGGCGCCGCCGCGATCGTGCTCGCCGCCGGCGACCGGGCCCGTGAACTGTGCGAGAACCCCGCCTGGATCACGGGCATCGAGCATCGCATCGACTCGCCGAACCTCGGCGGCCGCGACCTGACGACCGCGCCGTCCGCGTCGGCCGCCGCGCGGGCCGTCACCGGCGGTGACACCGCGTTCGACGTCGCCGAACTGCACGCGCCGTTCACCCATCAGGAGCTGATCCTGCGCGAGGCCCTCGGCCTCTCCGACGCGACGGCGGTCAACCCGACCGGCGGCCCGCTCACGGGTAACCCCATGTTCTCCGGCGGCCTCGAGCGCATCGGCTGCGCCGCGCAGGCGATCATGGCCGGGCGGGCCGGGCGGGCCCTCGCACACGCGACGAGCGGTCCTGTGCTGCAACAGAATCTGGTAGCCGTTCTGGAGGGACGTAACTGACATGGCCAAGCAACTCGCGGCTGTCCTCGGCACGGGGCAGACCCACTACGTCGCCAAGCGGCACGACGTGTCCATGTCCGGCCTCGTGCGCGAGGCGATCGACCGCGCCCTGGCCGACTCGGACGTCGGCTGGGACGACATCGACGCGGTCGTGATCGGCAAGGCCCCCGACCTGTTCGAGGGCGTGATGATGCCCGAACTGACCATGGTCGACGCGATCGGCGCCACCGGCAAGCCGATGCTGCGGGTCCACACCGCCGGTTCGGTCGGCGGGTCCACCGCCAACGTCGCCGCCAGCCTCGTGCAGGCCGGCGTGCACCGGCGGGTGCTGGCCGTGGCGTGGGAGAAGCAGTCCGAGTCGAACGCGATGTGGGCGCTGTCCACCCCGGTGCCGTTCACCATGCCGGTCGGCGCCGGCGCCGGCGGCTACTTCGCCCCGCACGTGCGCTCCTACATCCGCCGATCGGGCGCACCCGAGCACATCGGCGCGATGGTCGCCGTGAAGGACCGGCTCAACGGCGCGAAGAACCCGTACGCGCACCTCAACCAGCCGAACATCACGCTCGAGTCGGTGCAGGCGTCGCAGATGCTGTGGGATCCGATCCGCTACGACGAGACGTGTCCGTCGTCGGACGGCGCGTGCGCCGTCGTGATCGGCGACGAGGACTCGGCCGCGGCGGTCGAGGCGCAGGGCCGGAGGGTCGCGTGGATCCACGCCACCGCGATGCGGACCGAGCCGACCACGTATGCGGGACGCGACCAGGTCAACCCCGAGGCAGGCCGTATGGCCGCGGCGGCGCTGTGGCAGGCCGCGGGTATCACCGACCCGCTCACCGAGATCGACTGCGCCGAGATCTACGTCCCGTTCTCGTGGTTCGAGCCGATGTGGCTCGAGAACCTCGGCTTCACCCCGGAGGGCTCCGGTTGGAAGCTCACCGAGGCCGGGGAGACGGCCATCGGCGGTCAGCTGCCGGTCAACATGTCCGGCGGTGTGCTGTCCTCCAACCCGATCGGCGCCTCCGGCATGATCCGGTTCGCCGAGGCCGCGATGCAGGTGATGCAGCGCGCCGGGGAGCATCAGGTCGACGGCGCACGCAAGGCACTCGGGCACGCGTACGGCGGTGGCTCGCAGTACTTCTCGATGTGGGTCGTCGGCTCGGACCGACCGGAAAGATAGGCACGGACCGTGGTGGACTTCACCGTCGGCGTCGCGATGACGCCCCTCGACCAGCTCACCGGCCTCGCCCGCACCGCCGAGGAGTGCGGGTTCCGGTCGATCGCGCTGCCCGACTCCCTGTTCTACATGGAGAAGCAGACCGTCGACTACCCGTACACCCCCGACGGGTCGCGGATGTGGACCGAGGACACGCCCTGGGCGGACCCACTGATCGCCGCGGCCGCGATGGGGGCGGTCACGTCGACACTCCGGTTCTACACCCAGGTCCTCAAGCTCGGCTCGCGCAACCCGGTGCTGCTGGCGCGCCAGGTCGGCTCGGTGGCCAACCTCACCGGTAACCGCTTCGGCTTCGGAGTGGGAATCGGCTGGGCCCCGGAGGAGTTCGAGTGGTGCGGGGTGCCGTACGCGCGGCGCGGCAAGCGGGTGGACGAGATGATCGACGTCATCAAGCTCATCCTCGGCGGCGGCATGGTCGAGCACCACGGCGAATTCTTCGACTTCGACCGGCTGCAGATGAGCCCCGCCCCCACCGAACCCGTGCCGTTCTACATCGGCGGCCACACCGACGTGGCGCTGCGCCGGGCGGCGCGCGTGGGCGACGGCTGGACCTCGGCGATGATCCGGTTCGACGACCTCGTGCAGGTGATCGCCCGGCTGCGGGAGCTGCGCGCCGAACACGGCCGCGCCGACGATCCGTTCGAGATCCAGGCGGTGTGCGTGGACCGGTTCGGCCGTGCCGGGTACGCCGAGCTCGAGGATGCCGGCGTCACCGACATCATCGTGGTGCCGTGGATCTTCGACGGGCACGGCTTCGACAGTCCCCTCGAGGCGAAGCAGGAGTCCCTGCACCGTTTCGCCGACAGGTACATCCACGGAAAGGCATCGGCATGAGCGAGGAACACCCGGCCCGGGTCGCCGCGCGGGCGTCGCAGGCGGCGGCAAGCGGTAAACGCAAGGACGAGTGGCTCGCGTTGTTCGCCGAGAACGGTGTCGTCGAGGACCCGGTCGGTCCGTCCGGATTCGATCCGGAGGGCAAGGGCCATCACGGCCGCGAGGCGATCTCGCGGTTCTACGACATGACCATCGCGAACACCGACAAGCTCGAGTTCCTCGTCGACGACGTGCTGGTGTGCGGCGACGAGTGCGTCAACATCGGCACCATCCGCACGACCCTCGGCGGCAACGTGATCGACGCCGAGGGCGTGTTCGTCTACCGCGTGGACGACGACGGCCGGATCGCGTCGCTGCGCGCCTTCTGGGAGGTCGAACGGGCCATGGCGACGGTTCGTCCCGCAACCGAGGAAGCACGCGGCTAGAGTCCGGCCATGACCGTCGCCGGGATCGTCCTCGCGGCAGGGGGCGGCACGCGGCTGGGCGGGCGCGCGAAAGCGCTGCTCCCCCACCGCGGCCGCCCCCTGTTGCACACCGTGGTGGCCGCGCTCGCCGACGGCGGCTGCGACGAGGTCACGGTGGTCGCCGGCGCCTACGCCGACGACGTCGTCGCCGCGTGTCCGCCCGGCGTCCGCTCCGTCGTCAATCCGCGCTGGGCCGAGGGGATGTCGACGTCGCTGCGGTGCGGGGTGGACGCCACGACCGGCCACGACGTGATCGCGCTGACGGTCGTCGACTTCCCCGGCATCACCGCCGAACTCGTCCGCACCGTACTCCTCGCGCACCGCCCGGGCACGATCACCCTGCCGGTGTTCGGGGACCGCCCCGGGCATCCCGTGGTGTTCGACCGCCGCGACGCCGAGGCGGCGGCCCGCGAGGCCGTCGGCGACGAGGGAGCCCGGCGATTCCTCACCCGCAACCGCGACCGGGTGCGACGGCTGGACTGCACGCGCCTCGCCGATCCCGGGGACATCGACGTCCCCGACGATCTGACGCTGCTGGACGGGCCGGGAATCACGCCCGCCGATACCTGATCGCCGAACCCAGCCCGATCGTCACGGCGCAGGAGAGGACCAGCATCGCGCAGACGGCACCGAGCGCGGCCACTGTCGGCGTCGCCGTCCCGGGCAGCACCAGGGACGCGAGCAGGAGCGAGGCGAGCGAGGTGCCCACCGCCGACGCCGCGGTGCGCAGCACCGTCTGGCTGCCGGCCATCTCGCTGGTGTTGTGCTCCGGGACGGACTCGACGAGCAGGTTCGGCAGCGCCGTGTACGCGAACGCCGTCGCCACCGACACGGCCACGACCAGCAGCGTCATTCCGATCACCGATGCGCGGAAGAAGAAGAACCCGGCACACGCGACGAGGAACATCACGCTGCCTAGCAGCAACGACGTCCGCGCCCCTACGGCGGCGGCGATCCTGCCCGCGACCGGGGTGAATGCCATGCCGATCATCGCGCCGACGAACGACAGCGTTCCGGCGTAGGTCGGCGAGAGTCCCAGGCCGAACGGCGCGGTGGCCGGGCTCTGCATGATGATCGGGATGATCATCGTCCCGACGCCGATCGGTCCGACGCCGAGTGCGACCCCGGCGAGCATCGTCAGGGCGACGTTGCGCTCGGCGAGCAGGCGCAGGTTCACGATCGGAGACGTCCGGCCCAGTTCCCACCACACCCAGCAGGCGAACACCGCGGCGCCGAGGACGATCGGACCCAGCACGCGGGCGTCGCTCCAGCCCCAGGAGCGGCTCTGGGTCAGACCGAACAGGACGGACGCCACCGACACCGCCAGGCCGACCGCGCCGACGACGTCGATCGGTTGCCGCCGAGCGGTGCGGCGCCGCCACGGCAGCACGGCCTCGACCAGGAAGAGACAGACGAGCGCGTAGCCGGCGGCGACGACGAAGATGTACCGCCAGTCGCCCAGGTCGATGAGGACGCCGGCGACCAGCAGGGAGGCCGCGCCGGCCGCGACGGCCGACCCGGAGATCAGCGCGACCGCCATGGGGACGCGCTCGGCCGGCAGGTGTTCGCGGGCCAGGCCGATGCACAGCGGCAGGATCGCTCCGGCCACACCCTGGATCGCCCGGCCGGCGATGATGGCCTCGAGGGTCCCGAACGCCATGCTGACGACGGAGCCGGTGGCAGCGCAGGCCAGCACGAACATCAGCACCCGTTCGCGGCCGTACATGTCGCCGAGCCGGCCGCACACCGCCGCCGAGGCCGCCGCCACCAGCAGGAACGCCGTCACGGTCCATCCGACCGCGGAGGCGTCCGCCTCGAAGACCCGGGCGAACGTCGGCAGCGCCGCGTACATCATCGACGTCTCGAATGCGCTGATGACTTCGACGGCGATGAGAATGGCCACCACCGCCCCCACGGGTCGGGTCCGCTCGTAGCGGCGTTCGGCGCGGGTCGAGGGTGCCCGTTCGGGTGCCAACGATGTGCTCATGAAAACTCCTACGGTTCGTCGATGTGAACCGTACGGACGAAGTGCTCCGAGTGTGACGCAGGACCCACTGAGCGGGACCGGACGAGTCGCGGCGTTCCTATGCTCCGGCCATGTGCCGGACCGCCAGGTGGGCGAACAACGCGCTGGTGCCGATCGGGTTGCCACCGCCGGGATAGACGGTGCCGCTCGGGGCGGCCATCGTGTTGCCCGCCGCGTACAGCCCGGCGATGGGCGTCCCGGCGCCGTCGAGCACGCGGCCGACCGTGTCGGTGCGCAAGCCGCCCTTGGTGCCGAGGTCCGAGATGCCGAACTGCGCGGCGTGGAACGGGCCCTTCTCGATCGGGACCAGCGCCGAACCGCCGCCGGTGAACGCCACGTCGTAGGGCTCGTCCCCGCGGCCGAAGTCCTCGTCGACGCCGGTGGCGGCGAGGCGGTTGAACCGCGCGACGGTCGCCTCGAGCGCCTCGGCCGGCACCCCGATCAGGTCGGCGAGTTCGGCGAGCGTGTCGGCGGTCTTCCACAGTCCCGCCGCCTCGTACTTCTCGGTCGCCACGAGCGGCACGTTCGTCGCCGCGATCGGCGGCACGACGCCGCCCCGGTCGTCGTAGATCATCCAGAACGGCAGCGTCATCTCACCCTTGTCCATCCGGGCGATGATGTCGCGGCCGAGCCGGTCGTAGGGCGCGTACTCGTTGGTGAAGCGGTTGCCGTCCTGGTCGACGAAGATGCCGCCGGTGAAGCACAGCGCGAAGGCCGAGCGCCCGTCGGGGTGGGTCAGCCCCGGCGACCACCACGCCTCGCTCATCAGGTCGACGTCGGCACCGATCGCGATGGCCGCCTGGTGGGCCTTGCCGAGGTTGGACCACGGCCCCATCGAATCGCGGGCCGCGCCGGGGACGCCGTACTGCGCGCGCATCTCGTCGTTGTGGTCGAATCCGCCGGCGGCGAGCACGACGCCCTTGCGGGCCCGCACCGCCCGCCGCTGGTCGCCGTGGGAGACGATCGCGCCGACCACGGCGCCGTCCTCGACGACGAGTTCCTCGAGCGGAGTGTTCCGGTGCAGCTGCACGTTCGGGTACTTGCGCATGGCGAGCAGGAACCGGCCGATAAGGGCGCGCCCGCCGATCAGGATGTCCGGCAACGGATCCCCGTTGCGCTCGCGACCCAGCGGCCCGCGGACGGACTGGTTGAGTTCGGGATCGTCCGAGATCGGCCGCGGCGTCGGCGCGATGTGACGGCCCTTCGCGCTGGCCTTGGGAGCCTTGCCGAAGTAGTCCGGCCAGGGGTAGGCCGTGAACTCGATGTCCTCGTCGGCCTCGAGATAGTCGATCAGGGGAGCACCGCCGCGCACGTAGGCGTCCTGCAGGTCGCGGGGGGTGCGGTCGCCGACGACCGCGTGATAGTAGGTCAGGGCGTCGTCGATGGTGTCGTCGTCACCGGCACGTCGCAGCACCGCGTTGGTGGGGAACCAGACCCCGCCGCCGCCGGAATATGCGGTGGTGCCGCCGAAGTACTCGGAGGCCTCGACCAGGACGACGGACAGTCCCTCGCGGGCAGCGGTGTAGGCGCCACAGCAGCCGCCGGCGCCCGATCCGACGACGAGGACGTCGCATTCTTCCGCCCATTCCACCATGTTCGATGCCTTTCGCCGATTCCGTTCCAGGAGCACGTGACACTATTTCCGCAACCGCGGCGCGCGGGAGGAGACGTCTCACTGGGTGGAACAACAGGCACGGCCCCTGCTGCGCGGGTTCTCTCGGGGCTCGGCGCCGAGTCCCGCTGTTCGGCCCGCGCAGGCCGGACCCGGCACGGCGGCGGTCGCGCAAACAGGTCCCGGCCAGTAGGACCGAAAGCCGGGGGCGCCTCGGCGGCCGAATACTGTGGGCGAGCACCCCGCCCTCACCCCCAATTTCGGCGGGGTGCACCCATGCCGCCGGCTCCCGCAGCCCCGCTCACACGGAAAGCGCGGCGGCGCCGGGGGATTCCCGATCTCTCGGCGCCGCCCCACCCGGGTCAGTGCTCGACCGGGCAGCCGCCCTGCGTCTTGTAGTCCACCCGGAACTCCTTGATGCCGTTGAGCCAGCCGGAGCGCAGCCGCTTCGGATCGGCGACCTTGGTGATGTCGGGCATGTAGTCGGCGATCGCATTGAACACGAGGTCGATCTCCATCCGCGCCAGGTTCGCGCCGAGGCAGTAGTGCGCACCGGTACCGCCGAAAGCGAGGTGCGGGTTGGGATCTCGCAGGACATCGAAGGTGCGGGGGTTCTCGAACACCTCTTCGTCGTTGTTCGCCGACGCGTACAGCATCACGACGCGGTCGCCCTTGCGGATCGTCCGGCCGCCGAGCTCGGTGTCCTCGAGCGCGGTGCGCTGGAACGACGTGACCGGCGTGGCCCAGCGGATGATCTCGTCGGCCGCGGTCTTCGGCCGGTCCCGCTTGAAGATCTCCCACTGCTCCGGGTTGTCGAGGAACGCCGCCATCCCGTGCGTGATCGCGTTGCGGGTGGTCTCGTTGCCGGCGACGGCGAGCACGATGAAGAAGAAGCCGAATTCCTCGGGCGAGAGCTCGTCACCGTCGATGTCGGCCTCGATCAGGGTGGTGACGATGTCGTCGGCCGGGCACTCCTTGCGGGCGGCGGCCATCTGGTACGCGTAGCCGAGGACCTCCATCGACGCGGCCGCCGGGTCGGCGGTGTTGTCCGGGTCGTCGTAGCCGGTCATCTGATTCGACCACTCGAAGATCTTGTCGCGGTCCTCCTGCGGGACGCCGATGAGTTCGGCGATGGCCTGCAGCGGCAGCTCCGCGGCGACCTGAGTGACGAAGTCGCCCCCGCCGGCCCGGCAGGCCTCCTCGACGATCTTCTTCGCGCGGGCGTTCAGCTCGTCGCGAAGGCCGTTGATCGCGCGCGGGGTGAAACCGCGGGCGACGAGCTTGCGCAGCTTGGTGTGCTCGGGCGCGTCCTTGTTGAGCAGGACGTGGCGCTGCAGTTCGATGGCCTCGCGCGGGATGTCGTCGTTGAACCGCGGGATCGCGGTGTTCTCCCAGTTGGAGAACACGTCGCTCCGGCGGGAGACCTCACGGACCTCCTCGTGCCGGGACACGACCCAGAATCCCTCGTCGTGGAATCCGCCGACGTCCGGGGATTTCTTGTTCCACCAGACGGGGGCCGTCCTACGCAGCTCGGCGAACTCCTCGAACGGCATCCGCTCGGCGTAGAGATCCGGATCGGTGAAGTCGATGTCTTCGGGGATGTTGGGCTGCGCCACTGAATTCTCTCCTGCCCTGACGAGTGCACCGTGTCGTGATGTGGAACACGTTCTAAAAGCATTCAAGCACAGGGCGGCCCGCAGGCCAAGGAATCGCCAAGTCCCGATCATTCGGACCCCGCCTTGTCTGCCCCGGAAACCTGTTCTACTTTGCGAGGACAAGGACCAGAAAGGAGCCCACCGTGGGCACACCAGTCATCGTCGAGGCGGCACGCACCCCGATCGGCAAGCGCGGCGGCTGGCTCGCCGGCCTGCATGCGGCCGAGCTTCTCGGGGCCGCACAGAGCGGACTGATCGAGCGCGCGGGCCTCGATCCCGCCCTCGTCGAGCAGGTGATCGGCGGGTGTGTCACCCAGGCCGGCGCGCAGTCCAACAACATCACCCGCACCGCGTGGCTGCACGCCGGCCTGCCGTGGCAGGTCGGCGCCACCACGGTCGACTGCCAGTGCGGGTCGGCCCAGCAGGCCAACCACCTGATCGCCGGACTCATCGCCACCGGCGCCATCGACGTCGGCATCGCCTGCGGCATCGAGGCGATGTCGCAGGTGCCGCTCGGCGCGAACGTCGGCGAACTCGCCGGCCCGCGGCGGCCCGAGTCGTGGAACATCGACCTGCCCAACCAGTTCGAGGCGGCCGAGCGCATCGCCCGCCGTCGCGGCATCACCCGCGAGGACGTCGACGCGCTCGGCGTCCGGTCGCAGGCGCTGGCCAAGCAGGCGTGGGACGAGGGCCGCTTCGACCGCGAGGTGCTGCCCGTCGTCGCGCCCGTCGTCGACAAGGAGGGCACCCTCACCGGCGAGAAGCAGACCGTCGCCCGCGACCAGGGCCTGCGCGAGACGACCACGGAATCGCTCGCGAAGCTGAAGCCGGTCCTCGAGGGCGGCATCCACACCGCCGGCACCTCGTCGCAGATCTCCGACGGCGCTGCTGCGGTGCTGCTCATGGACTCCGACCGCGCCGCGGCGCTCGGCCTGAAGCCGCGGGCCCGGATCGTCTCGCAGGCCCTCGTCGGCGCCGAGCCCGAGTTCCATCTCGACGGCCCGGTGCAGGCGACGAGCCGCGTCCTCGAGAAGTCCGGCATGACGATCGGCGACCTGGATCTGTTCGAGGTCAACGAGGCGTTCGCGTCGGTGCTGCTGTCGTGGGCGCGGGTGCACGAGCCCGACATGGACAAGGTCAACGTGAACGGCGGCGCGATCGCGCTCGGCCACCCCGTCGGCTCGACCGGCTCGCGGCTGATCACCACCGCGCTGCACGAGCTCGAGCGGCGCGACGGCGCCACCGCGCTGATCACCATGTGCGCGGGCGGCGCGCTGGCCACCGGCACGATCATCGAGCGGATCTGACATGAACGGGCCCGCCGCGCCGAAGGGTCTCGACTCGAAGTGGACCGTGCCGATCATCAAGTGGATGTCGCGCGCCAACGTGGCGGCCTATCAGGCCACCGGCGGCCGGATCGGGGGAAAGTGGCGGGTGGGCAGCGCCTTTCCGTGGGGCATCCCCGTCTGCCTGCTGACCACCACGGGCCGGAAGACGGGACGGCCGCGGACCGTTCCGCTGCTGTTCCTCGAGGACGACGAGCGGGTGGTGCTCGTCGCGTCCCAGGGCGGCCTGCCCGAGCACCCGCTGTGGTTCCGCAACATCCAGGCCGATCCGCGGGTGACCGTGCAGGTGAAGTCCCGGGTGCGGCAGATGACGGCACGGGCGGCGACGCCCGAGGAGCGGTCGCACTACTGGCCGCGGCTGGTGGCAATGTACGCGGATTTCGACAATTATCAGTCCTGGACGGATCGGGTCATCCCGGTGGTGGTGTGCGAGTGACCCTCGCGGGAGCCGGCACGACCGGGCACGAACCAGTGGGGTGCCCGGTCGAGCTGCTCTCGAGAAGGGATGTCACCCGATGACAACCGCGAACCACGATCAGGTACTCGACAAGCGGGAGATCGCGGCGGCACTGCTGCGCGCGCTCGAACGCCGGCACGAGGTCCTCGATGCCATCGTCGAGAGCAACGACAGGGCCGAGGCCGTCGCGACCGTCGCGCGGCTGCTCGACACGGACGAGTTCTGCGCCGAAGCGGTGCTCAACCTTCCGTTCCGGCGGCTGACCAAGGCGGAGCGCAAGAAGATCCGGGAGGAGCTCGACGACCTCGACGCGGTGCTCAAGTGGACGCCCGCCGAGCGTCCCTACGCCACCGGCGCCCATTTCCGGCTGCGTCAGTTCAGCGACAGCGAGCCGGACCGCGAGCTGTTCCGCGTCCGGTGCGAGGAGCAGCTCGGCGACGCGGGTGCAGCGCGGGTGGAACAGGAGCGCGCCGCCGGCCTGTCGCGCATCGACGACGAGTCCGCGGTGTGGCTGGTCGCCGAGGACCTGTCCGGCACCGAACCCAAGCCGGTCGGCTTCGCGTTCGGCGAGCTGCAGGGCCATGAGGTCGACGTCGCGATCTGGGTTCACCCCGAGCTGCGCAAGCAGGGCTACGGCACCGCGACCCTCAAGCACGCCCGCACCGAGCTGGCCGCGTACTTCCCCGGCACCACCATCATCGTCCGCTCGCCCGCGTAGGCGGCTGCGCCGCCGGTGCGTCCTTCGGGTCGTTCCCACCGCCCAAAGGACGCACCGGCAGCTTCGCTGCCTACGCCCCGTAGACGGGGGTGGGGGGCTCGCTGCGCGCGATCAGCTTCTCCACCACCGGGCCGAGTTCCTTCGGATCCCAGCGCTCGCCCTTGTCGATCGCCTCACCGTGCCGCCAGCCGTCGGCGACGGAAACCCTGCCGCCCTCCACCTCGAAGACCCGGCCCGTGACGTCCTTCGACTCGGCGCTGCCGAGCCACACCACCAGCGGTGAGACGTTTTCCGGGGCCATCGCGTCGAAGCCCTGTTCCGGGGCGGCCATCGACTCGGCCATCGCGCCCCCCGCGCCCACGGTCATGCGGGTCCGGGCGGCCGGCGCGATCGCGTTGACGGTGACGCCGTACCGGGCGAACTCGGCGGCCGCCTGGATCGTGAGGGCCGCGATCCCGGCCTTCGCCGCGGCATAGTTGCCCTGGCCGATGCTGCCCATCAGGCCGGCGCCCGAGCTGGTGTTGACGATCCGCGCGTCGACCGGGTTGCCGGCCTTTGCCTCCCCGCGCCAGTACGCCATCGCGTGCCGCATCGGGGCGAAGTGACCCTTGAGGTGCACCCGGATCACGGCGTCCCACTCCTCCTCGCTCATGTTGGCGAGCATGCGGTCCCGCAGGAATCCCGCATTGTTGACCAGGACGTCGAGCCGTCCGAAGGTGTCCAGGGCCGTCTTCACCAGGTTCTCCGCGCCGGTCCAGTCGGCCACGTCGTCGCCGTTGACGACGGCCTCGCCGCCCGCCGCCCGGATCTCCGCGACGACCTGCTCGGCGGGGCTCTCCCCCGTCGCGGAACCGTCCGCTCCGGCCCCGATGTCGTTGACCACGACCTTCGCGCCCTCGGCCGCGAAGGCCAGCGCGTGGGCCCGCCCGATGCCGCGCCCCGCGCCGGTGACGATCACGACGCGCCCGTTGACCAGTCCACTCACTTGTCTTCTCCTCGAATAGATGTCGTTGTCGGGGAATCCGGGCGACATACTCGCCCCGCCTCCACGATTCCGCTCCCTGGGGTCTGCGCCCCGCATGTGCTAACTTACCAAGCAATCGCTTGGTTCGGTACAGACGTTAGGAACCTGCCATGGGCATCACCTCGACCACCGACGGCGCGGGCATCACCACGGTCACCGTCGACTACCCGCCTGTGAACGCCATCCCCTCCCAGGGCTGGTTCGAACTGGCCGACGCGGTCCTCACCGCGGGCAAGGATCCGGCCACGCACGTGGTGATCCTGCGCGCGGAGGGCCGCGGCTTCAATGCCGGCGTCGACATCAAGGAGATGCAGGCCACCGACGGCCACGGCGCCCTCATCGCCGCCAACCGGGGCTGCGCCGCCGCCTTCGGCGCCGTCTACGACTGCGCCGTCCCCGTCGTGGTCGCCGTGAACGGCTTCTGCGTCGGCGGCGGCATCGGCCTGGTCGGCAACGCCGACGTCATCGTCGCCTCCGACGACGCCGTCTTCGGCCTGCCCGAGGTGGATCGCGGCGCTCTCGGCGCCGCCACGCACCTGGCCCGGCTGGTGCCGCAGCACATGATGCGCACCCTCTACTACACGGCGCAGAACGTCACGGCCCAGCAGCTCGAGCACTTCGGCTCGGTGTACAAGGTCGTCCCGCGCGCCGACCTCGACGCCACCGCCCGCGAGATCGCCGAGAAGATCGCGGCGAAGGACACCCGCGTCATCCGGTGCGCCAAGGAAGCCATCAACGGCATCGACCCGGTGAACGTGAAGGAAAGCTACCGCTTCGAGCAGGGCTTCACCTTCGAACTCAACCTCGCCGGCATCGCGGACGAGCACCGCGACGAGTTCGTCGCCACCGGCAAACCGCGCGCCAACCACTGACCAGGAGACGAGAAACACCATGCGTGACAAGAGGATGTCGCTCGACGACGTGGTCGGCGAGCTGCGCAGCGGCATGACGATCGGCATCGGCGGCTGGGGGTCGCGGCGCAAGCCGATGGCGCTCGTCCGCGCGATCCTGCGCTCGGACGTGAAGGACCTGACCGTCGTGACCTACGGCGGCCCGGACCTGGGGCTGCTGTGCTCGGCCGGGAAGGTGAAGAAGGCGTACTACGGGTTCGTCTCCCTCGACTCGGCCCCCTTCTACGACCCGTGGTTCGCCAAGGCGCGCACGAACGGGGAGATCGTCGCGCGGGAGATGGACGAGGGCATGGTCAAGTGCGGCCTCGAGGCGGCCGCCGCCCGGTTGCCGTTCCTGCCGATCCGGGCGGGACTCGGTTCCGCCGTCCCGGACTTCTGGGAGGGTGAATTGCGGACCGTCACCTCCCCGTACCCCGACGCGTCCGGCACGCCCGAGACACTGATCGCGATGCCGGCACTGAATCTCGATGCCGCCCTGGTACATCTGAACATCGGCGACGCGCACGGCAACGCCGCCTACACCGGCGTCGACCCCTACTTCGACGACCTGTACTGCCTGGCGGCGGAGAAGCGGTACGTCTCGGTCGAGCGCATCGTCGAGACCGAGGAACTCGTCAAGTCCGTTCCGCTGCAGTCGATCATCCTCAACCGCCTGATGGTCGACGGGGTCGTGGAGGCACCGGACGGCGCCCACTTCACCCTCGCCGGCGACAGCTACGGCCGCGACGAGAAATTCCAGCGCCACTACGCCGAGGCCGCGAAGGACCCGCAGACCTGGCAGGCGTTCGTCGACCGGTTCCTCTCCGGCAGCGAGGACGACTACCGAGCCGCCGTCAAGACTTTCACCGAGGAGCAGGCATGACCGACACGACCACCCCGGCGACGACGGGCACGGTGACCCGGGCCGAGTACTGCGCCATCGCATGCGCCGAGATCTTCGCCGGGGCAGGCGAAATCATGGCCAGCCCGATGGCGACGCTGCCGCTGATCGGCGCCCGCCTCGCCCGGCTGACCACCGAACCGGACCTGCTCATCACCGACGGGGAGGCGCTGATCCTCGCGGACACTCCCGCACTCGGAGCGAAGGGCCCGATCGAGGGCTGGATGCCGTTCCGCAAGGTGTTCGACGTCGTCGCCTCCGGCCGCCGCCACGTGGTGATGGGCGCCAACCAGATCGACCGGCACGGCAACCAGAATCTCTCCGCGTTCGGCCCGCTGCAGCACCCCACCCGGCAGATGTTCGGCGTGCGGGGCGCCCCCGGCAACACCATCAACCACCCGACGAGCTACTGGGTCGGCAAGCACAACACGCGCGCGTTCTGCGACAAGGTCGACATCGTCTCGGGCGTCGGCTACGACAGGGTGGACCCGGCCAACCCGGCCTTCAAGTACCTGCACCTGCACCGGGTGGTCACCAATCTCGGGTCGTTCGACTTCGGCGGTCCCGGCCACACGATGCGGGCACTGGCCCTGCACCCGGGGGTCACGGCGGAGCAGGTCGCGGAGAACACCTCCTTCGAGGTGGCCGGCCTCGACGAGGCGGGCGTGACCCGCGAGCCCACCGCCGAGGAGCTGCGCCTGATCCGCGAGGTCCTCGATCCGCGCGGCCTGCGGGATCGGGAGGTGGCGGTATGAGCCCGCGCCTGACGACGGCACTGACCGACCTCGTCGGCATCGAGCACCCGATCGTCCAGACGGGGATGGGCTGGGTGTCCGGCCCGCGCCTGACCGCGGCGACCTCCAACGCGGGCGGTCTCGGCATCCTGGCCTCGGCGACGATGACGTACGAGGAACTCGAGGCCGCCGTCGCGAAGACGAAGGCGGCGACGGACAAGCCCTTCGGCGTGAACATCCGGGCCGACGCGTCGGACGCCGCCCAGCGCATCGACCTGCTCATCCGTGAGAACGTCAAGGTCGCGTCCTTCGCCCTCGCGCCCAGGAAGGAACTGATCGCCAAGCTCAAGGACCACGGCATCGTGGTGATCCCGTCCATCGGCGCCGCGAAGCACGCGGTGAAGGTCGCCTCGTGGGGGGCCGACGCGGTGATCGTGCAAGGCGGCGAGGGCGGTGGGCACACCGGGCCGGTGGCCACGACGCTGCTGCTGCCGAGCGTGCTCGACGCCGTCGACATCCCGGTCGTCGCGGCCGGCGGATTCTTCGACGGGCGCGGGCTCGCCGCGGCGCTCGCCTACGGGGCGGCCGGCGTCGCCATGGGCACCCGGTTCCTGCTCACCAGCGACAGCGCCGTGCCCGACTCGGTGAAGCAGGAGTACCTGAGGCGGGGCCTGCAGGACACCACGGTCTCCCTCAAGGTCGACGGCATGCCGCACCGTGTGCTCAACACCGACCTCGTCGACAGCCTCGAGCGCGGCAGCTACGCGAAAGGCCTGGTCGCCGCCGCGAGGAACGCGGCGAAGTTCAAGGCCATGACCGGGATGAAGTGGTCGACGCTCGTCAAGGACGGCATCGCGATGAAGCGGGCGAGCGACCGCACGTGGCAGCAGATCATCATGGCGGCCAACACCCCCATGCTGCTCAAGGCCGGGCTCGTGGAGGGCAACACCGACGCCGGTGTGCTGGCCTCCGGGCAGGTCGTCGGCATGCTCGACGACCTGCCGAGCTGCCGGGAGCTGATCGACCGGATCGTCGCCGAGGCCGTGGAGCGGATCGACGCAGTGGCCGCGCTGCGCGGTCAGGCCCAGGCCCCGCGTTCCGCCGCGGCGCGCACGTAGGTCTCGAAGGACACGGGCGGCCGGCCCGCCACCTCGGCGACAACGTCGTTCGGGGTCGCGTCGCCGGTCGCCCGCAGGGCCTCGAATGCCTCGATCTCGGCGAGCACCTGCGCCCGGTCCAGGCCGAGGCCGGTCATCGTCTCGAGGTAGGCGTCCGGCTCACCGCGGTAACGGACCTTGCGCCCCGATGCGCAGGCGATCACGGCCGCGGCCTCGCCGAACGACAGCGCGTCCGGCCCGCTCAGCTCGTAGGTCCGGCCGGCGTGGCCGTCCCCGGTGAGCGCGGCGACGGCGACGGCGGCGATGTCCCCGGCGTCGTTGAACGCCTGACGCATGTCACCCAGGGGCAGGACGATCTCGCCCGCGAGCACGGCAGCGCGCAGGAAACCCTCGTCGAAGTTCTGGTCGAACCAGTCGGGGCGCACCACGGTCCACTCCGCGCCGGACGACGTGACGGCACGCTCGGCGGCCAGCAGCCGCTCATCGCCCATCACGTCGACCGCCTTGCTCGACAGCAGGACGAACCGCGAAACCCCCTCGGCGACAGCCATATCGACGAATCCGTCCGCGACCGGCACGCCGTCGGGCGCCATGACGAACACCGCTCCGGCACCGGACACCGCGGGTTTCCAGGTGTGCGGATCGAACCAGTCGAACGGCACGTCGCCCGAGCGGGAGCCGGCACGGACCGCGTGCCCGCGTTCGCGCAACTGCCGGGTGACCCGTCGCCCGACGGTGCCCGTGGAACCGAGAACCAACACCGGTCGTTCGTCCATGCCGGCATCCTGAC